>JADYYV010000062.1 GCA_020853455.1 Alphaproteobacteria bacterium
CATCATATATGAAGGATGAAACGTGTTTTGAGCCTCCATCCCGATCTTGAAAACGCCATCCAGCAGGGCGTGAAGTTCAGGCCGTTCCTGGTTTCAGGCGACGCGCGCGAATTATACGGGCAGCTGAGCCACATTATCGCAGGCCCGTCCGGCTACGGCAAAACATGGCAGGCGCATGAATATGCGGGCGCGCTGTTCGATGCAAAATTTATCAGCACCGAAGACCCCGTCACGTTGCTTCCCGCATCCGGCCTGCGCGACGGCAAGTGGAAGGATGTGTTCGACGATGCAAAGGGCAGGCTGCTGGTCATCGATGAAATATACGGCGTCGATCCGCGCGCGGGCGGCGCCTTGCTGGCGCGCATGGCCGAATTCATTTCCAAAAACGAAGGCGTGATGGTGCTGACAGGGCTCGAGGAAAGGATCCTCTCATTCCTCGACAATGCGCCCGCATTGAAAAAAATCCACCTGAATGCCGTCGTGCTGGATCACCCGCCCACGCCGGCGGATATCGAGGCCGGAAAAACCAGTTCCGCAGACAGGCGCGCGCAGCGTGCGAAAGCCTTAGCCGACGCCGCGGCACGGGAAAAAAAGCGGATCGAAACCGCCGCGCAGTGGCAGGAGACGAAAGACAACGACATCGCCGCGGTAAAAGGAAAAATCGCGGCGCCCCGCACCGCGTCGTTCATGAAAAACAAACCGGTGCCGCAGGGATGACGGGCATGCTGCATGAAAAACTGGCCGAAACGCTCGACAAGGCCGCCGCCGACAGCGCAACGCCGCTATACCAGTTTATCGTGGGGCCTCAAGGTTCGGGCCGCACGACGCAGGCGCGGGATTACGCGGCGGAAATCGTCGCGCGCGGTTTTGGCAACCGGACGATGGACCGCAACGATTTCGCCACCATTTCATTTGCCGACCTGACCGACACGCCGCTGGTCGTCAGCACGCTGGCCGATGCGCTGGGCGGGGTGTTGATTGTCGAGGGGCTGGCGGGCACCGGCGGCGCGCCCAGCTCCGCGCAGAAAGTCCTGCATGACCGCGTGATCGGCGCGATCGACAAGCGGCTGACCACGATCGTGTTCACCTCCAGCCCGCGCGACCTTGCCGATGCGCTGCGCGACATGCCGGAGCTGGGCAAACGCCTGCGCACCACGGTCAACCTGTCGCAGACTTTCACGCCCGATGAAATTGCGGCCTACAAAGCCGATAAAGCCGCAGGCGAGCTGCGGCGCAGGCGGAGCGCCGAATGGAAAACGGCGCGCGACGAGGATCTGCGCCCGAAAGACCGCCATGCCGCGCCCCAAACCGCCCGCTTCGTGAAACCGGGGGGCGCGTCATGACGCTTCATCCCGAATTGCAGCAGGCGGCCGATACGGCGGTGCCGGGAAGACTGCGCGGGCTGCACCAGATGATTTTAGGCCCCTCTCCCTCCGGCAAGACGACGCAGGCGCGCGAATACCTGGCTGCGCTGGCGCAAAAAGGCTTCAACACAAAACCCGCGACCTTCGCCATCGCCCGCCACTGGCGCGATGAAAACTGGCAGACTGTCGCCGACACCTTCGAGCGCGCCAAGGGCCGCATATTGATCGTGGAAGAACTGGAAAAGGCCGATGCCGGCATCCAGAAAATGGTCGCCGCGAAACTGGCCAAGATGATGGCGGATAACGACACGCTGGTGATGGTGACGGGCGCGCCCGAACTGTCGGCGCTGTTCGACAGCCACACATCGCTGCAAAAACACATGAACCCGCCCGTCACGCTGTCGCGCCGTTTCACGGCCGAAGAACAGGCGGAATATAACGCCGTCATGCAGCTGCCCGCGGAGGAGCGCAAGACACGGCAGCGCAAGGCGGAATGGAGAGAGGCGCGCGACGCGGATTTGCGCCCCGTCAAGCCGATCACCGCGCCGAAAACGGCCAGCTTCCGCAAACCCGAAGGTGCGCGATGACGCTCACACCCGAATTACAGCGCGCCGTCGATATCGCCGACGCTTTCGACAAGCGCGGCACCAGTCAGGCGATCATCGGCCCCTCGCCCTCGGGCAAGACGACGATGGCGATTGAATATGCGGAGGCATTAAAGGCCAAGGGCGTCAGCGACACGATCATCCTGCGCGACGCGCGGAAACTCGACGACAACGACGCATTCGCGGGCGTGAACCTGTTCACGGAAGCGGAAGATTCGATCCTGATCATCGAACATCTGGGCGCGGCAAGCGGCATTACGCAGGGCCGCATCGCGGCGGGCATCGCGGGCGCGATTGAGCGCGAAAGCACGGTCGTGATCCTGACCGGCGGCGACGATCTTCAGGACATGCTGCAGAAAAACCATTTAACGTCGCGCTTCGGCACGCCGGTCGTGCTGGAGAAACTGACCGATGACCAGATCGCCGAATACCGCATGACACCGGCGGAGCGCGCGGCGGCCGAAGCGGAACGCGCCGCCCGCGATCACCGGCTGAACGAATGGCGCGAAGCCAAAGACATCAGCCTTGCCACCACCCGCGCCGTGACATCACCGCCGACGGCGGTGTTCAAGCCGAAAAATCCGGATAAGGTTTAGGTATTTACCAAACAAGTGTACCCCCTGCGAAAGCAGGGGTCTAAGCCATTGCTCGTGTTATTGGCGGCTGCGGCTTATGAGGTGTCGCCGCCAATGATGCTGATAGTGCTTGGACCCCTGCTTTCGCAGGGGTTACAGCAAGGAGATAATTTTAGGCCGCAGCCTGCAGTTTGGCTTTGGTCACGTCGATCTGGCGCTGAACCGATGCCAGCTTGATCGCGTCTTCTTTCGCGAATGCCGCGTCGTCTTCCAGCATTTTCAGCGAGGCTTCGAGCGCGGGGCGGTCGAGTTCTTCGACGGCAACCGCTTCTTCCGCCAGCACCGAGCAGATGTCGGGGTTGACGTCGGCAAAGCCGCCGGCGACGAAGATTTTGCGCACCGAACCGTCCGCCGCCGTGATCGTCACGACGCCGGGGCGGATGGAGGACAAGAGCGGGGAATGTTTCGGCAGCACGCCGAAATCACCGGCCGCGCCCGGCACGACCACCATCTTCGCTTCTTCGGAAACGAGGACGCGTTCGGGCGAGACAAGCTCGAACTGGAAAGTGCCGGCGTTGGTGATAGCGTCTGCCATTTTAAACTCCTCGCTCAACTCCACCCCGCCGAAGGGCGGGGTCTGGCGCGCGAAGCGCCTTTATAAATACAGCCTTGCGGCTGGGCCGGACCCCGCCCTTCGGCGGGGTGGCGTAAAAAGCTTACGCCGCTGCCTTTGCCATTTTCTTGGCTTTTTCGACGGCTTCCTCGATCGTGCCGACCATGTAGAAGGCCGATTCAGGCAGGTCGTCGTAATCGCCGTTCACGATGCCCTTGAACGCCTTGATGGTGTCTTCCAGCTGGACGAACACGCCGGGGGTACCGGTGAAGATTTCGGCCACGTGGAAAGGCTGCGACAGGAAGCGCTGGATCTTGCGGGCGCGGGCGACGGTGAGTTTGTCTTCTTCGGACAATTCATCCATGCCAAGGATCGCGATGATGTCTTGCAGCGCCTTGTAGGACTGCAGGACTTTCTGCACGGAACGCGCAACCGCGTAGTGTTCCTCGCCGACGACGCGGGGGTCGAGGATGCGCGAGGTGGAATCCAGCGGATCGACCGCGGGATAAATGCCCAATTCCGCGATCTGGCGGCTCAGGACCGTCGTTGCGTCAAGGTGCGCGAAGGAGGTTGCGGGCGCGGGGTCGGTCAGGTCGTCGGCAGGAACGTAAATGGCCTGGACGGAAGTGATCGAGCCTTTGTTGGTCGAGGTGATGCGTTCCTGCAGCGCGCCCATATCGGTTGCGAGCGTCGGCTGGTAACCGACGGCGGAAGGAATACGGCCGAGGAGCGCCGACACTTCGGCACCCGCCTGCGTGAAACGGAAAATGTTATCGACGAAGAACAGAACGTCCTGGCCTTCTTCGTCGCGGAAGTATTCCGCAAGCGTCAGGCCGGTCAGGCCGA
>JADYYV010000063.1 GCA_020853455.1 Alphaproteobacteria bacterium
GCGTGCTGCCCGCGCATCGGCGCGAAAATCTGGCAGGTGACGACGGGGCCCGCCACCGTATCGATGCGCTGATAGCGCGCCTGCAGCGTATCGTCGCCGCGGCTGAGGTAAATGCGGCGGGAATTTTCCTCCCGCCCCGGCTGGTGGCTTTTGCGGATGTCGTCGTCCAGCGCGTGAAACAGCGCGGCACTGAGGGGTGAAAAAAATTCATCGCCGGCCGCGCTGCGGTAAATGACGGCGTAATTGTCGCCCGCCGGTTGCAGGATCAACCCGTGAAAGCCCGGCTGCCCGCGCTTTTCAAAACCGCGCCAGAGCAATGCCTTCGCAAGATCGGCCAGCCCCGCGCGGGCGTTCCCGTCTTCGCCAAGTCGCGCGAGTATTTGCGCCACTTCGTCGGTTCGGGGAGAGGGTGCGGCGTCGCCCGCAACATGCCGCTCCAGCGCGTCGCGGGAAAAACGCCATTGCCGCCCCAGTTTATGCGCGGGCACTTTGCCGTTCTGCAGCCACTTGTAAAGCGTGCTGGGCGTTGTGCGCAAAAACTTCACCGCATCATCGAAATCCAGAAATTCGGCCGGTTGCATTCGATTCTCCTTATTGTCTTTAATTATCCATTATTATCATTAAATATCCATAAGTCAATCTATAAATGACAAAAGGGTGTAGCGGATGGCGTTGACATAATTATCAGGGCGTCGCAAAATGCAGCCAAATCAGAACAATAGAAACAATAAAGGTGTGCCATGTCGAAACCCTCCGTTCAAATCCGCAAAGGCGATTTCGCCCGTGCGCTCTCCGTTGCCGAAAAATTCAATGTGGCATCCGGCGCGCGCCCGAACCGCAAGGTGAAAGCGGTGCTGAAGGAAGCCGTCGAATTCACCGCATCCCTGATCGCGCCGCTGAAGCAGGGCGAAGTGGTGCAGGAAGGCAGCGCATGGCACGGCCCCGACGATTTCCTGAACGTGAAACTGGCGCAGGACATCGCGCGCAAAAAAGACCGCGTCGATTACCTGACCGGCAATGTGGATGTGGTTGTGCCGAAATACGAAGCCGATGCGATCGAAAAAATCCGCAAGGCGTTCAAGCTGTCCTCCGACAAACAGGCGGCGGGTCTTGCCATCCGCGTGTACCAGTCGGTGGCCGACGGTTTGTGGCGCGGCAACGGGTTCTCGTATGAAAATCCGCAAGCGCCTGCGCTGGATACGACCAAGATCCGCAACATTGTAACCGGTCCGCAAACGCCTTGAGTAATGCCACTCTGTTTTTGAACGTGGTATGGTTTAGAATAAACTCGGCCGCTGCTATTTAGCTAGGGCATCATCAAGACGTTTAATCACTTTCAAACGATTGCTGTAGGACGATACGTAATCAAAATAAGCATCCATTCCATGTGACTGCCAATTGAAAATCTGATCTTCGGGTAGAAGAAGGGAAATATCAATTTGGTGACGTTCTGCCAGCAAAATTAATGCAACATCCCCTTCAACCACCCGTTGTGATGGTGGTGCCTGACGTGGATCTGGCATAGGCGCTAAGGAAGTAAGAGCAGTGTGTAATGAAGCTTCGCAAAAATCATCGTAACGAAGCCGATTATACGCTTCATCAATTCCTCGACCTGCTCGAAACGGAATTTCACGAACCGCCGATACATTTGGGCAGCTTTTCTGTATATCGCTATGAGAGGCGCAAGATGCTGTCAATAACAGAACAAGTGAATATAAAATGAAATGTTTCAATATTTAATCCATCACCACAGCCGCCAGCCCGTTCAGCATCTTCGTCCAGCCGTTTTCGGTTTTCTCGGCATAGTCGGGCAGTACGCCTTCATGCAAGAGCGTGATCTGGCTGCCGTTGCCGTCGCGGGTGATGTCGAGTGTCACGCGGGTTTCTTCGCCCGAAAATTTCGGGACTTTGAAGGTGAACACGATCCGGTCGGGGCGGCGGAGTTTCTCGTAGGTGCCGGTATGTTCGATATCCTCGCCCTTGCGGCGTTCGATGACGGTGAATGTGCCGCCTTCTTTCGCGTCGATTTCCACCTTTTGCATCTCGCCGTCAGGCGTTGAAAACAGGAATTTCGTGGCGATGGCGGGTGTCAGCCACGCGTCATAGATTTTTTCGGGTTTGGACAGGAAACCGCGCGTCACGCGGACGGTGGTGCGTTCATCGGTCATGCGGCCTCCCCATTTATACATCACGCTAACGCATAGCATGGCAGGAGCGTTCACGCCGTCAAAGAATATTTATGCGGCCTTTGGAACGGCAACGCCGCGATAGGGGCTTTGCAGCGGCTCCTCCGGCTTTGGCACATAAGCGTGAGTCTTGGCGTATTCGGCCATTTTCGCGAATTCTTCGGCGCGGTTGGCGACGATCTGCGGGGCGAGGTGAAGCATCTCGGCAAGGTTTTTCTCGCGGCGCTGCACGGCCAGTTCCTCTGCCGTCACTTCGCTGCGGCCGGGTTTGGCCTTGATGGTCGTGTCCGCGCCGCGCTCGATCAGCGCGAGCAGCCGGTCTTCATCGCCCATCAGCACGGCAAGGTGCAGGGCGGTGTAACTATGTTCGCCGTCGGTTGCGATTTTGTTGAGCGTTGCGGCGTTGCCGTCGATCAGGTAATCGACAAACGGGCCGTGTCTGCGGGCGAGCGCGAGCGTCAGCGGCGTCCAGCCGTTGCCGTAGTCTTCATGGCGATCGCCGCCCATGCCGGCCAGCTGCACAAAAGCCTGAAAGCTGTTCCATTCCTGCGCATGGCGCATGGGCGAATGGCCGTCGTTGCTTTTCCAGTTGAGGAAATCTTTCGGGTATCTTTCCGCGATGCGGGTCAGCTCTGTCAGGTCTTCCTTTTCAATGGCATCGAAAAACTTTTCCTGCTCCTCTTCCCTTGTCGGCGCGTGATAGGGCTTGTGTGTTGCGCCCGTAAAAGCGTGGGTGAGGGAGTGGGAGAGCCAGTTGAAAGGGTTCATACAATCCTGCCAAGTTGTTGATATGTTAATGGTATTATAGTACCCATATCCTGTCAAATGAGCGGGAAATAATCGTTATATTACAATGCGGTGTCAATTATTTGACATATTCCAAAAGCTTGGGCATGATGGCCGGATTACAGGGAAATCCGGAAATGTCGGCAACCATCGATTCAATCACGACGCTCGCGCAGGCCTTGGTCAAAACGCCAAGCCAGGGCGGCATCGATGCGCCGGATAGCGTGCTGCAAGTGACGCGCGATTTTGCGCGCGGCATCGGGCTGGAATTTGAAACGCTGAAAGACGCGCAGGGCAACGATGTCGCGCTGGTCGCGAAAATCGACGGCGCGCATCCCGGCAAGACATGGGCCGTGAATGCGACGCTGGATACCGCGCCCGTCGGCAACAGGACGCAATGGAACAGCGACCCGTTTTCGGGCGAGATAAAAGACGGGCATCTGCTGGGCCGCGGCGCGGCGGATTCAAAACTAGCCGCCGCGATGTTCACGCATCTGGCGAATGAAATGCAGGCATTGAAGAACGACATGCATGGCAGCCTGCTGCTGATACTGGATGCAGACGAACATACCGGCAATTTCGGCGGCATCAAGGCGGCGCTGGATGCCGGATACAAACCCGACGGCATCATGATCGGCTATCCCGGCGACGATCAGGTCATCGTCGGCTCGCGCGGCTTTTCGCGCTATGAAATCGAGCTGACGGGGAAGGGCGCGCATAGCGGCGCATCCGCCCCCGCCGAGGATAACGCGCTGATCCGCCTGTCCTCCATCGTGCAGGCGCTGACGAAACAGCAGCCCCATGCGCAGGACGATGAATTCCAGAAGCAGCCCAAGCTGACCGTGACCGAAGTATCGGGCGGCGACGGTTATGCGGTCGTGCCGTCAAAGGCGGTCATCAAGGTCGATATGCGTCTGACCCCCGCATTCAACGAAGCCGCCGCCGATAAGCATATCCGCAATATCGTCGCGCGGAACGACAAGAAAAACAAAGTGCCGGAATCTCGCGCGACGAAGATCGCGAAAATTTCAGCCGAGCCGCCGTTCCTGACCCCGCCATCATCGGTAATGCGCACCGCGCTGCGCGAAGCCATCGCCGAAATCACCGGCCAGCCGGTCAAGGAAGCGGTGTCGGGCCCGTCGAATATCGGCAATTTCATGGCGAAACAGGGCATCGAAGTGACCGCAGGCTATGGCGTGCCGGCATCGGGCGTCCATGCCGCAAATGAAAAAGCCGACCTGCGCCAGCTGCCGAAGGTGTATGACGTTTATAAAATTGCGCTTGGCAAGTTGCTAAAGGTTTAAAATATTTTCCTGCATCCTGAAGAAAAGGTGTGCATCTCGCGCCCCCTCTCCCGCGCTGGCGGGAGAGGGCCGGGGTGAGGGGGAGACTTTGCGCGCAATAGGGATTTTGCCCTGACACGCACCCTCTCCCTAACCCTCTCCCGCAAGGGCGGGAGAGGGGACAAACACCAACAAAAAACCCCCGCTTGCGCGGGGGTTTTTCTGACGTAGCGTCACTCTCCCAAAACTTTATGCGATAAGGTCGAGATACTGGCCGCGACGGCTGTCGTTGCGTTTGTCGGCGGCTCTCGCTTCTTCCTTCTGCTCGAACACCACTTCCTGGTTTCGTTTCTGTTCATCGCGCGCCTGAAGGCTGCGCTGGTTGTTTGAATTCTGGCTGCTGGCGGCGGGAGCTTCGCGGGGCTGCGTCTGTTCGTTGCGCGCACGGGCTTCCTGCTGCTGCTGGGCGATGTTTGCCTGCTGCTGTATCTGTGCCGGACTGGGGCCTGTGCCTACCGCATCGACCACGATATTGGGTACTCCTCTAAATTACCTTCCATAGTATCAGGCGGTGGTTAACTTTCTCTTAACTGCGCATTTTTCCACTGCATCGGGAATCAGGGCGCATGATAATGTATGACAGAGGCAGGTAATTAATGTCCTGATATCATCAATTTAAGGCATTTTTAACCGGTACTTAACATAAGACAGATATACTGGAGGAAGGTGTAAATTTCTCCGGTGATACACCCGTACTTGGGAGGTATGGGGACGCTGTCGGGGAATAAGAGGGGTTACGTGGGGATGGTTTCCACAACATCCGGGGAGAGGGTGAATATCTTGGATCCACAAGCGCTTTTGGAATGTGCTCAAGATACGTCAGAATTAGGCCGCCAGAAACTGGCGAAAGCCGTCGCGAACTTTTTCGACGAACGCACGCTCAGCGACTCCGAAAAAGATCTCGCCGGCGATATCCTGCTCAATCTTGTCCGTCAGGCTGAAACCGATCTGCGCGAAGCGCTGTCGGAGCGTCTTGCCGTGCAGGCAAACATTCCGCCCGAACTGATCGTTTTCCTTGCCAATGACCAGATCAACATCGCGCGCCATGTGCTGATGCACAGCCCTGTGCTGAACGACGTCGATCTCATTTACATCATCACGTCAAAAGGCCAGGACCACTGGCGCACGATCGCGCAGCGCGACAGCGTCAGCCCCGTGGTGGCGGACCGCCTGATCGACACCGGCGACACCGGCACGGTCTTGAACCTCATCGACAACCAGCGCGTGAACCTGCAGCGCAGCTCGATGAAGAAACTCGTCAAATTCTCGCTGAAATCGGAAGAACTGCAGGCGCCGCTGCTGCGCCGCCCCGAAGTCGATGCGGAAGTCGCGATCGACCTTTACATGGTGGTGTCCGAAGCGCTGCGCAAGGAAATCGCGGGCAAGTTCGACCTGCCGGAACATATCATCGATCACGCCATCGAAGACCTGATCCACGAACTCAGCAACGAGGCGAAAGGCCTGCGCAACTGCACGCCGGAGATGGGCGCGCTGGCCCGCCGCTTCAACGAGCGCAAGGAAGTGACCGCCGACCTGATGATCAAGACGCTGCGCCGCGGGCAGGTGGGTTTCTTCCTGTCGCTCTTCGCCGAAAAAGTGGGGCTGCTGCCGGAACACGTCATCAAGATGATCCAGAAAGACTCAGGGAAACCCTTCGTCGTCGCCTGCCGCTATACGGGCATGATGAAATCGGAATTCGCGTCGCTGTTCCTGCTCAGCCGCGGCATCCGTACCGGCGAAAAGATTGTCGATCAGCGCGAACTGGCGCTGGCGCTCAAGAATTTCGACCAGCTGAAGGATTTCGACGTCCAGCGCATCATGAAAACCTGGATCAAGTCGCCGGAACTTATCTAAGCATTTTCATCTGCTTAAGCCCCGTTTCGTCGCGGGCTGTATTCTATTGACATATTCTCTTCAGGTGCTAAAACTATTTACCTAATAAATAGTACCGGAGAAGCCTATGTCGAACCCCCTCGCCAAAGCCTGGCGCTATCTGCGCCGCGAATATCCCGATTCATCGGCCGCCATCGGCATCGGCTTTACGGTCGGCGCGACGATCGGCACGGTGGTGACGCTGGGCGCGGGCGCGCCGCTGTTCATCATTCCGCTGGCGGGTGCCGGTGCCGCAGGTTTCGGCAGGCTGGTGACGCTGGGCGAATGGGACCGCACGTCTGAAAATTCCATCACGCTCAACGGCTGCAAACTGGTGGGCGATAAAAAAGACCTCTCCAGCCTGATCATGACTCAAAAGCTGATCGACCGCCAAACGAAGAAGCTGAAACACCTGCCCGAGCTGCCGGAAAAACTCCGCAAAAAACTGCTGGCGCATATCGGCGATGTGCAGGGCGCATTGGCGCGTGTGCGCGTTTATCAGGGCTATGGCGGCGACCAGATCAAGGAATTTTCCTTCCACCGCGATTTCTTCGATGCGCGCGGCCGTGAAACCGAACAGGTGATCGCAACCGTGCGCTTCGAACCGCTGACGCCGTCGCAGGTGCCCGGCAAAACCGAAGTGATCGACAACCGTCCCGCGCCGCCGCCCGCAGCTGTGGTGCCCGCCAACAATAACGCGACCTCCGCCGAATTCGGCAATCTTGCGAAAAAGGTGGATGCGGTGGTCAAGCGCGTCGACGAACTCGAAAATCCCGCGCCCGTCGCGCTCGACAAGCCCAAGCTGAAACCGCGCCAGTAATTAAAGCAGGTTCTTTACTTCGTTGAACAGCGCCGGAAAATCGCCGTCGCCGGTGCCGCAGGTGTATGATTTCAGCGCGGTGCCGCCGTCGGTGAATTCGACCACGCCGTATTCAAGGCCGGTATTCATGGCGCAGCGTTTATATCCGCCGGGCGTAGTGCCGCGCGCCTTCACCACCATCGCGCGCAGTTTTTCCAGCGTTTCGGCCGGCAGGCGGCCGAGCGAGGTTTGCAGCATCTTGTACGAATTGCGGTCGAACGCGCTTTTGATGATCGTGCCATCGGCGAAAACATGCAGCGCCTGCGTGCTGCCGGTCAGCGGCTGGTAATAGGCGTGCAGGTAAAACGCCTCCTCGGCGGCTGCCGCGTCAAACGCGCCCGCAACGCCGTTCAGCAGGCCTTCGAATGCTGCGGGCGGTTTTTCGGCCGACCAGATGCGGTGGGTTTCGCCGTCGAACAGGTAAAGGTTGTTCGGGTCGGTGAATTTGCCGCTGGAGTTCGGGTTGCCTTCATAAAACTTCGCCGCCGCCTCGAACATGGTTTGCGTCGCGGCGGCGTCGGCGCGGCGAAGGTCGAAACCGGGATGCACTTCGTCATATTTTTCGCTGTCGATTTTCTTGCGCATCATCAGCCCGTTCGAAAGCGCAAGGTATTCGACAAAGCAATCGGAACCGGGGCAGGGTTTTTGTTCGCGCACGATTTCGAAATACTGGCGGGCCTGCTGCGCCTGCCGCGGGATCATCACCCGCGCCTGCGCAAGGCCCGCGGCCAGAATAACAAGCGCGAGCGGCAGGAGCAGGGATTTGCGCATGGATCAGCCGGCCTTGCGAAGCGCGGTTGCCTGTTCTTCCAGCGCCTTCACGCCGGGCAGGGTTTTACCCTCCAGCCATTCAAGGAACGCGCCGCCGGCGGTCGAGACATAGGTCATTTTTTCTTCAACGCCCGCCTGCGCCAGCGCCGCGACGGTGTCGCCGCCGCCCGCCACGCTGATGAGTTTTTTCGCAGCCGTCAGGTCGGCGACTTTTTTCCCGACCGCGACCGTGCCCGCAACGAACGGGGGCGTTTCGAACGCGCCCATCGGCCCGTTCCACCGCACCGTTTTCGCCGTCGCCAGCA
>JADYYV010000064.1 GCA_020853455.1 Alphaproteobacteria bacterium
ACCATGGTCCAGTCGCTGATGGTGACCGCGCTTGGCTTTTTGGTTGTGACCGTCGCAGCGGGCTTCACCACTTATATCCTTTTTGCGCTGGTCGGGCTCGACCGTTATTTCGGGTTGTTCGGTGTGTTCGGCTTTTACATGGTGGTCAGCATCGCGGGCCTGCCGCCGTTGTACTACGAACTGAAAAAACGCGCCTTCCAGCGCACGCTGTATAATTTTTACGAAGACTACATGGATTTCCAGTATTTCCACTGGTACCTGAACCGCCGCCGCGGCCGCGTCTGGTACCGCGACATCGCCGATGTGACCCAGCATGCCTCCGCGCTCGAGGAACATCAGCGTCTCACCACCATTTACCTCTACGTCCCCAACATGGCGGGCGGTAACGGCCAGCGCGGTTTCGCGGGCCTGAAACTTGAAGACCTGCAGCAGTCCAAGGGTTACCTGACCAAGGTGATGGATGTGCTGGAAATGGGCTTTACCGGCGTGCTGCCCGTCTGGGCGCGCGGCGCTGCGCAGGACGCGCCGCGCCCGATGTTCGCCGAAGCCGAACCGCCCCCCGGCGGCTTCGCCCTGCCGCCCGAGGCTTACGAGCAGAAAAAGAATCCCTGATATTTACGACAGGCTCAGCTTGTAGCCGCGGCCGTCCGTCAGCAATATCTGCGGCGCATCCGCAACCGCCTCCATCTTCTGGCGCAGGCGGTAGATATGCGTTTCCAGCGTATGCGTATCGACGCCGTCCTGATACCGCCAGACATCCTTCAGCAAATCTTCGCGTAATACGGCCTCCGGCGACTGGCGCGCCAGATGGACAAGGATATCGACTTCCTTGTCGGTCAGCTGGATATCGTCCTGACCGTTTTTGGCCAGCGTCTTTTCCTGCGGGCTGAATTCATAGGGGCCGATTTTGAAGGCATCAAGATACAGCGCCGGTTCGTCCAGCATCTGCCGCGCCTGCCGGAGCAGCGCGCCCAGGCGCAGCGGCTTGTCATGGCGCAGCGGCAGCACGGGCACGGCGGCGCGGCGCTCTACCGCCACCCCGTCGCCGCAGATAAACAGCATGGCGGCCGACGGGTTGTCGGTCAGCGCGTCCATGCCCGCCAGCTGTTCCGCAATCGCGGCGGCAAGCGGCGGCGCCAGTCCCATCAGCATGATTTTGCCGGAAATTTCCATGGTCACCAGCTTACCCGAAAACCATTTGTTAAGACAGACTCAGGTAAAGTATAGGGGTAAAAGAGGGTCGCATGGCTGTTCAAGACGCTGAAATCATTAAAAAATACGAAGTCGTTTTCGGTGCGCGCACGGGTGTCACCATCCTTGTGCCGAAAACGAAAGTGTTTGATTGCGGCGTTGAAATTCCCGTGCAGTTCCGCGTATCGACCGACAGCCCGCGCGATGTGCTGATCACCGCCGCCGGAAATTCCGCCGTGCTGAAAGACCTGCGCAAGGATTACCTCGACGAAGCGATCGAGCGCGGCGTGATCATGTTCTATGAAACCAAAGACGATGAAGTCGTGCGCTGCACGCCCTGCAATTTTGCAAAAAAATAGTTGCGCTGCACGCGCTGCAACTTCGCCAAAAATAATCCGGATTAAACGCGCTTCAGGCCGCCCGGGTTGCGACCCATAGGCCTGCGATCAATAATCGCTGCCGCCGTCGCCATCACCGCCGCCGCTGTCGCCGCCGAAGCCGTTATCGTCGCCGCCGCCGCCGCCGGAATCGCCGAACGCGTCACCGCCGCCGTCCTTGCCGAACAGGTCCGAACCGGTATCGACGCCGTCGCCGCTGCCGTCATCCGACGCTTCTTCCTCGCCGGGGTATTCCTGGCCTTTATGCGTCGCTTTCCAGGCGCGTTCTTTTTGCTGCTGCAGCAGTTTTTCGCTGTTCGCCTTCATCTTGGCGACCATTTCGTCGCGCTTCTTGCGGCCCTCGGCTGCGACCTTGTCGCGCTTGCTGGAGGCGGTCGGCTTTTCGTTGCCGACATAGGAATAAAGGTCTTTCGCGCCGTCGCCGCCCGCATACATGTCGTCAAAACCGGTGCCGGTGCCAAAACCGCCGCCGACGCCCGTGTCGGATTCCGCGGCATCGTCGCCGCTCTCGCCGCTGTCTTCGAAATCGCCGCCGCGCAGCACGTCGTTGCTGGGCTTGCCGCCTTTTTGCGAGGGCATCACGCCGTCATAGCCGCTTTGCGCGAAGGAGGGCGCGGGCGCCAGCATCAGCGCCGCCGCAAAGGCCAGCATCGAAAATTTTACAGTCATGGATGTCATGGCGGATGTCATGGCGGATTATTCCCCTCTCTTGATTTTTTGCAGGGCTTCCATCGCTTCCTGCAGGCGGTCGAGCGACTTGCCGTAGCCTTCGCCGCGTTCCTTGATATACATGTCGGACGCGCCCATTTTCACGTACAGGCTGGCCGGTGCGGAATTCATGGTGCGGAAACCGTCCGCCATCACCGACAGGCGGTCATAGGCGGCGGCGGCGGCCTTGCGGCGGTCCTCGCCCTCGCGCTCGGCCACGATCTGCATCACGGCGTCGACGGTCGCCTTGGTCGCGAATTCGGGCGGCAGCATGCCGTCGATGCGCGGCGTTTTCAGCGCGTTCAGCATTTTCGAGGTGCCGGGCGGCAGGCCCACGCGCGCCTCGGTTTTCGCGTTCAGGCGGTTGAAGTCCATGCCGTTCGCGCTCAGCGTCGACAGCAGTTTCAATTGCTCGACGGTCAGCGGAAATTCCTCGCCCGGGCGATAGCCGGGCTTATAGGTGATCTTGGGCGCTTCGCCGAAAGATACCTTGTTGTTCGACAGCAGTTTTTTCGGCGCGAAGGGGTTATCGACTTTTTTGTATTTCACTGGCGATGCCGGCTTGTCGCGCAGCTTGCGGTCTTCGTCATAGGGGTCGGGCGCCGCTTCCGCCGCCTTGTCCGTCTTGCCGGGAATGAGACCGGTGTAACCGGCGGGTTCATCGGGCTGTTTCGTGCCGGGGGCGGGCGATACGATGCCGCCAAATGTGTCGTCGCCCTTGCTCGTGGATTGCGACGGTTTGTTGTCGGGCATCAGGCCGTTATAGCCTTGTGCGAAAACCTGTGCCGACAGGGCGACGCCAATCGCGGCTGCGGCCATCAAAGACAGACGGAATTTGTTCACGAACGCGCTCTCCAAATGAATCGGCACGGCTTTCCACAGGGGAAAACGCGCCTTTGCACCATTTCTCATTATATCATATCTTGATCGAAACATAACTCAATCCGCCCTGACTAGACATAAACAATTGAAAGCATTGATAAAATGACAAGCGAGCTGCTGCGCCTGACCGTACCCGAAATACTGGCGTTATATGAAAAAAAGAAGCTCTCGCCGGTCGAGGTCACGCAAGCCTGCCTGAAACAGGTGCTGAAATATAACCCCGTCCTGAACGCGCTCTGCCAGATGGACGAAAGCATCGCCCTGCATCAGGCGAAAACCTCCGAAAAACGCTGGATGAGGGGCGCGCAGAAAGGGCAGTTCGACGGCATCCCCGTGACGGTGAAGGACAGCTTCAACGTAAAGGGCTGGCCCAGCCGCCAGGGGTCGCTCACGACCAGCAACCTGCCGCAGCGCGACGACAGCCCGGCGGTCACGCTGCTCCGCGATGCGGGCGGCATCATCATGGGCAAAACGACGATGCCCGAATTCGGCGTGAAGGGCGTGACGGATAGTCCCTTGACCGGCGTCACGCGCAACCCGTGGAACCCGCGCAAAACCTGCGGCGGGTCGTCGGGCGGCGCGGCGGTCGCGGCCGCGACCGGCATGGCGTTTTTCAACCTCGGTTCCGACGCGGGCGGGTCGATCCGCATTCCGGCCAGTTTTTCGGGCGTGTTCGGTTTTAAACCCAGCCCCGGCCTGATCCCCGCCTATCCGCCCGGATTGTTTTCGACGCTGTGGTCGGCGGGGCCGCTGACGCGCAATGTGACGGATGCTGCGATTGCGCTGGACGCGTTGTGCCGCAACGATGCGCGCGACTGGCATGTGCTGCCCATCCCGGCGCAGAATTTCGCAAAGACCATGAATATGCCGCTGCCCAAATTGCGCATCGCGGTTGCGTCGTCCATCAACGGCATTTCCGCCGTGCCGGAAGTGCGCGAGGTGTTCGCGCAGAAAATCGCGGCTTTAAAAAAATTCGGCATCGTCGAGGAAGTAAAGCTGGATGTACCGGGCCTGATCGATGTGTTCAACACGCATTGGATGGCGGTCGCCAGCCACACGGTCGCGGAATTTCCGTCGAAAACGCGCAAGCTGCTCGATCCCCGTTTCCTCAGCTGGGCGAAACGCGGCGACGGGCTGACGCTGAAGGAATATTTGCAGGCCGAGCGCGACCGCATGGATATCGGCGCGTATTTCAAGGAACTGTTAACGTCATATGATTTGCTGGTCACGCCCGCAACGCCGATGGCGGCCTTTGATTGCGGCATCAATATGCCGAACGACGCCAAGGGAAAACCGTGGGAAGACTGGACGCCGTTTACCTATCCCGCCAACCTTGCGAAACTGCCCTCCGCATCCCTGCCGATGGGACTCACCAAATCCGGCCTGCCGGCGGGCATGATGGTAACGGCGGGATACCTGCGCGATGCGATGTTGTTGCAGGCCTGCAAAAAGATCGAGGAAGAACTCGCCTTCACGCCGTGGATCGCCACGCAGAAAGAAGCCGCATGACAAAGGTATGTGTTGCAGGCGCGACCGGCTGGACGGGTTCCGCGGTCGCGCAGGCGGTGCTGCAATCGAAAGATTTGCAACTGGTGGCCGCGATTGCGCGCAAGACAGCCGGTGAAAAACTGGCGGGCAGCGATATCACGGTCGTCGCGACGCTCGGCGAAGCGCTAGCCGCCAAGCCCGATGTGCTGGTCGATTATACGCGCGCGGATTCCGTGAAGGCGCGGGTACTGGCGGCACTCTCACACAAAATCCATGTTGTTATCGGCGCATCCGGATTGTCAGGCGATGATTACGCCGATATCGAAAAAGCGGCGCTGGAGAATAACGTCGGCGTGATTGCGGCCGGAAATTTTTCCGTCACCGCCGCCCTCGCCAAACGCTGCGCGCTGCTGGCGGCCGAACATGTGCCGTCATGGGAAATCATCGATTACGCGGATTCGCAAAAGATCGACGCGCCCAGCGGCACTACGCGCGAACTCGCGGAATCTCTCGCCAGGGTCGCCGCGAACAAGCTGGATGTGCCGGTTGAAAATACCGTCGGTTTGCGTGATGCGCGCGGCGCGACGATTGGCGGCACGCAGGTTCATTCGCTGCGCCTGCCCGGGTTTAATTTATCGTTTGAAACAATCTTCGGCCTGCCGGGCGAACGCCTGTCGATCCGCCACGACGCAGGCGGCGACGCCGACCCCTATGTTTTCGGCACGCTGCTGGCGATACGGCGCGTGATGAAAGTGAAGGGGCTTGTGCGCGGGATGGACAAGCTGCTGTTCGGTTAACTAACCCCGCCACCCCGCCGAAGGGCGGGGTGGGAATGTAGAAGGCAAAAAAAGAGGGGCTGTTTCCAGCCCCTCTTTCTTCAAAACACTTACCGCTTATTTCGTGCTTTCGATTGCCTTGCGCAGTTTAGCCACGATCTGCTCGATATGGCTTTCCTTCACGATCAGGGGCGGGCTCATGGCGATCACGTTGCCGGTGAAGCGGCAGACGACGTCGTGTTCCCAATACATCTTGTCGAAAATTTCCCAGGCGCGGCTCATTTCCTCGGGCGGCTTGCGCGTGGTGCCGGGATCGATCTCGACCGCGCCCATCAACCCGATGTTGCGGATATCGATCACGTTCGGCGTGCCTTTCAGGCTGTGCAGCGCGTCTTCCCAGACCTTCGCCATTTTCTGCGAATTTTCGAACAGGCCTTCTTCTTTGTAAACTTCCTGCGTCGCAAGCGCGGCAGCGCAGGCCAGCGGGTGGCCGGAATAGGTATAGCCGTGCAGGAATTCAACGCCGAATTCGCCGCCCTGCATGAAGGCATCATAAATATGCTTGCGGCAGAAGGTCGCGCCCATCGGCACGGTGCCGCTGTTGATGCCTTTCGCCGACGTAATCATGTCGGGCATCACGTTAAAGGTTTCGGCGGCGGTCGCCTTGCCAAGGCGGCCCCAGCCCGTGATGACCTCGTCGAAAATCAGCAGGACGTCGTATTTGTCGCAGATCGCGCGAAGGCGTTCCAGATAACCCTTCGGCGGTACCAGCACGCCGGTCGAGCCAGCCACGGGCTCCACGATCACGGCGGCGACGTTTTCAGCGTCATGCAGCTGGATCACGGCTTCCAGGTTGTTGGCGAATTCAACGCCGCGATTTTCCGGCTGGCCCTTTGAAAACGCGTTCGATGCGATGTCATGCGTGTGGCAGATCCAGTCCACATTCGGCATCATCGCGCCCGCAAACACCTTGCGGTTGGCGGGAATGCCGCCCAGCGTGGTGCCGCAGATGTTCACGCCGTGATAGGCGCGCTCGCGGGCGATGATTTTGGTTTTCGACGCCTTGCCGCGCATGCGCCAATAGGCCATTGCGATTTTAACGGCGGTATCGACCGATTCAGAACCGGAGTTGCTGAAAAACACATGGTCGATATCGCCCGGCATTTCGGCGACCAGGCGGGATGCCGCCTGAAATGCCAAGGGGTGCGCGAAGGCGAAGTTGGGGGCGTAATCCAGCTCCCCCGCCTGTTTGCGGATGGCTTCGACGATTTTCGGGTGGTTGTGGCCGGCATTCACGCACCACAGGCCGGCGGATGCGTCGATCAGCTCGCGGCCGTCATCGGAATAGTAATACATGCCTTTCGCGCCGGTCAGCATGCGCGGCTTTTTCTTGAAGGCGCGCTGGGGCGTATAGGGCATGAAATGGGCTTCGAGGTCGTTGGGCTTCAACCCTGCGGCAGGCGCGGGCTTCACGGCGGAGGTCATGTTTACATATCCTTGAAATAGACTCGTTTGCATTCGATTTCTGCCCAGAGCATACTCGCCCCCACAAGACAAAGGCAACCCCAGCGGGTAACAGTTATGTCAAATATGAACGGCAGCGGAAACCACCAGAATGACGGGGAAAACGACCCGAAAATCGCCCGTTTCCCCACCCCGGCCGAACGTGCCGAGATTGAACGCATGAAAAAGGGGATGGAGGAAGCGCGCCGCAAGGCCGATGCGCCCGCATCCGAACCTATTTTCAACGTGCCGCCCGCGACCAAATACCTGTCCGGCCTGCTGATCCTGATTCATGTCGTCATGGAATTCCTGCCGCTGCCGCTCAAGGAAAAGGTGCTGCAATTCGGCGCGTTCCTGCCGCAGCTGTACTTCACCGACATGCCGCTCGGCGATCTCGACCGTATCGCGGCTGTCGTGGGGCCTTTCGGCCATATGCTGCTGCATGGCGGCTGGCTGCACCTTGCCATGAACGTCTTTACGCTGATGGCGTTTGGCGCCGGCCTCGAAAAAGAAATCGGCGGGAAAAAATTCCTGCTGCTGTTCGTGGTGACGGGGCTGGCGGGGGCGTTCACGCATCTTGCCTATATCGCATGGTTTCACCCGAATGATTTGTCGCCGCTGGTCGGCGCGTCGGGCGGCATCAGCGGGTTGTTCGGCGGCGTTTTGATGATGGCGCATGGGCGCGGGCTGATGGGCGAGGGGTACAGCAAACTGCTGCCCTTTATCTGCATCTGGATTTTGATTTCGCTGTTCTTCGGCATCTTCGGCATGCCGGGCACGGGGGCGGCGATCGCATGGACGACGCATATCGGCGGATTTATCGCGGGCCTGCTGCTGTATCGCCCGATCGCAAAGATGAACATGCGATAACATTGTGCGGCGCTGCGCATGATGCCACCAGATTTTGTGTCACGATTCTATTCATGCTTTTCTTCGCAATAAAATTTTGCCGATAGCCCCTTGAGTGCAGCATCGCATCGCTATAAATTCGCGCTCGGAGTTTAGGGGAGTTTTTTACATGAGACAGATGCCAACCAATCCCGCCACCATCGCGGTGCTGGAACAATTGCAGGAACAGATGCGCGACGTCTGCCACCCGCATCACTACGACGAATTCGACCGCGTGACGACCGAACGCGGCTTCACGAAAATCACCATTCCGAAAACGAAGACGGCGGCGTGACCCCTTCTCCTTCTCCCCCGCTTGCGGCGGGAGAAGGCCGGGATGAGGGGGCGGTGAAGAAAGAGCAGCACATGCGCTTTGCGACGATGCCCACCCCCTCACCCTGACCCTCTCCCGCCACGCGGCAATCGCCGCGCGGGTGAGAGGGAAAAGAAGGCGTCACGACGGCGGCGAAATCAGCCCGCCCTCTGGCAGCGCAAACCGTGCGGGCGTGGCATGCACATCAAGGCTGGGGGTGATCCAGCCGATGCGGTCGAACGCGCCGCAGCGGGGGCAGAGCGCTTCCCATTCATTGGCCGCATGGCCACAGGCGTTGCACACCCAGCGCGCATCGGGCGCGGCATCCGATGCCAGCTCCAGCCATTCGCGGGCGGCGGCTTCGTTGCCCGATTCCTCGCGCTCGAGGCGCGCCAGCATCTTGTAATCCATCGCCTTCAGCAGCAATTCGCGCGCCTCTTTCCACATGCGGGCCTGTATGGCGGCGGCGCCTAGTGCGCGGTTGCTGTCGCGGTGCTGCGGGTCAATATCGGTCAGTTGTTTCATCCAGTCGTAATATTCGCGGCCTGCGTCGTAAATCGACTTCGTCTTTTTCGGCGCGGGCATATAGGTCATCCAGAGCGTCGCGAGCGCCGGATGCGGGTTGACCGCCCATGCGTTCTGGATCGTTTTCATGGCCGATCGTTTCGTGCCGGCCTGATCGTAAAGCTTCGCCAGCAGTAATGCCGCGGGCACGAAACCGGCGTTCAGGTTCACCACGCTTTCGCAATACCGCGCCGCCGTCGGCCCGCCGGTTTCCATCGCCAGCGCCGTCCAGATCGCCTGACGGTGGCGGCTGCCTTCGTCGCGCGAATAGATGCCGAGCTTTTCGGCGCGCTTGAGCGTCTTTTCCGCCTTCACCCA
Organism: Alphaproteobacteria bacterium; assembly: GCA_020853455.1. GTDB lineage: Bacteria > Pseudomonadota > Alphaproteobacteria > Micavibrionales > UBA2020 > JAPWJZ01. The sequence continues at coordinate 9,030 of JADYYV010000064.1, forward strand.
GTCACGATTTCTGGTTTCAAGGTCGAACAGCGTGCGCAGCACCCAGACGCGCTTGGGTTGCAGCTGGTCGGCGCGCCTTGCCAGCGTCAGCGCCTCGCGGTAATCGCCCGCGGCCAGCGTTTCGTTCAAAAGGCCGCGCACGCCGAAAAACGCGGCGCTGTCATCTTCCAGCAAATTCACGAATTCGCGGCGCGCCTTGGGCGCATTGCCGTTCAACAGCGCGGTCTGCGCGGTCAGCAGGCGCGTCAGCGGCGTGCCGGGGATCATCTGTTCGGCGCGCCTGGCGGCTTTTTCCGCGGCCTGCGCGTCGCCGGCAGCAATCGCCACCAGGCCTTCGGTCACGGCGCGATAACCCTTCTCACGGTCGGCGGCGACGCGATACCGGCGGAATGCCAGCGGCACGGTCACAAAGGCGCGCCAGACGCGGTAGATGCCGGTCCACAGCAAAATAATCAGCGCAAGCGCGATCACCAGCACCGATGCCGTCGTTTCGATCAGGTATCCGCGCCAGACGATTTCGACATGCCCCGGCGACTGCACCAGCCAGACGGCAAGCGCGGTAACGGCCGAAACCTTCAATAGAAACCATATGGCACGGAGCATCGATTATTCCTTATTCGCCGCCGAACATGCCGCCGCCGCTATCGCCGCCGCTGACACCCGGCGCAAAGCCGTTATTGCCAAGCGGGATCGCGCCGCTGCCGCCATACCCGCCGATTCCGCCGATGCCCAGCGCATCGCCAAGGCCTTCCAGCCCCGGCACCATGCCCGTCACGTCGCTCGCGAGGCCCTGCAAACCTTCAAGGCTCATATTCGACGGGTCCTGCAGGCGCGACAAAATCGTTTCCAGCAATTGCGCCGATGCGTCATCGGCCAGCACGTTGCCGGCGGCGTGTTCCATGAACGGCGCGGCGGCGGCGGCGGGCGCGCCCTCCAGCGACTGCAATTCCTGCATCGCGCCGCGCACGTCGTTGTTGTTCAGCTTCAGCTGCGCGCGCGCGACCACGGCATCGACGCTCGATCCCTGCACATCGTCGATCTTGCGCACCTTGACCAGTTTCGACAGGCGGCGGATCGCTTCTTCCTGCACGCTCGCGTCCTGCCCCTGCAGTTTCGCCATTACGATGTCCGATGCGAGGCCCTTGAATTCCGTCTGCAGCTGCTGGCGGTTCAAAACGCCGCTCTTGGCATAGGGGGACAGCCGTTTCAGCGATTCAACCATCGCCGGGTCTTCGCCCGCGAATTTCTGCATCAGCAGCAAATCCTGCTCGAACGACTGGTTGGTGTTGATGTTGTTGCGGAATTCGTTCAGGCCGAGCAGCAACGCCGCCGCGCCCAGATCCTTCGCGCTTACGCCGCCCATCAGCTTGTTCAGCGTCGGGTCGCTCAGCCGCGCCTTCGCAATCGCGGCATTCAGCGAATCCCGGTCGGTCGGCGAACCCGCCAGCACGCCTTGCAGGTTGTTCATCGCGCGGCCGGTTTCTTTGCGCCCCGCATCGGTCTTGTTCATGCCGTTCAGGTTCGCCAGCATGTTCAGGAAGCCCGCGATATTGCGCCCGACCTCCGTGTTGCCCGCAACGGCGGTCACGGTTTTCGCGGCGGTGGTGGCGGTCGTCGATACGGCCTGCGCCGCGCCGCCCACGGCGGTCACGGCTTCTTCCACCTGCCCGATGCGGTCGTTGAGTTTCTGGCCAAACGAGCGTTGTTCTTCCTGCGCGGCCTTTTGCTGCGCGATGCGTTCTTTTTGCAGCTGCAGGATGCGGCCGTTCAGCTCGTCCATTTTCGCCTGCATCTGCGTGATTTCGTCGGATTTGCTTTTCCACATGAAAAGCTCGGGCGCCAGCAGCAGCCCCGCGCCGTACAGCGCGCAGATGGTAAACAGCGACCCCATCACCATCGACCGGTTCAGGAAGCGCCATTTTTCGGCGCGCAGGCGCTGTTCCTGCCGTTCCTGGAACGCGCGGCGGTCGAGCGTGGAGCGGCGGTCGGGGCCGGCATAGGAATCGTTGCGGATATTGCCGTGGTTGTCGGGGCTGGTATGGCGCTGGCGGCGGTCCTCGCCCCGGCGGCGTTCGCGCTGCGCCTGCACGGTTTCCGACGGTTTCTGGGCGGGTTTTGGCGTGCCGTTGTCGGTCATCGCGGTGTTTCCTTCCTTGTTCCACAGGCGGGCGGGGTCGATGCCGTTGTCGCGCGCGGCCTTTACCACGGCATCAATGCGCGCTTCGGGCACCGTGCCGCGTTCTTTCCAGCCCTGCACGGTTGACGGCGTGATGTCCAGCTTGCCGGCCAGCGGGCGGATGCCGCCGAAGGCCTCGATCACCGTATCCGCCTGCATGGCAGGCGCGTTGCTTGCGTCCTTGTCGCGCAGCAGGTCCATGATGGATTCCAGCTGCGGCGAAGCCGCGATGCGCATGACGCGCCACGGCAGGGGCTTCGCCGCCTCCGCCACGCGGTCCGACAGGCAGATGACTTCGACGCCGGTGGTGCTGCCCGTAAGCGCGGGGTCCTGCTGCACCAGCTTCACGAAGTTTTCCGCCGTGCGGGCGGAGAGCAGCGTGACGGTCGTGATCTCGTTGTTCTTCAGCGCCTGCACCGTTTCGGCGGGCAGCTTGTCGACGAATTTCGCCTTATAGACCGGCACGCGTTCCACATACACGCCGATATCCTGCAGCGCGGATCCGAAATCCTCCGCCGTGTCCTCGCCGCAGACATGCAGCATGTTTTTCAGCTTCAGGCTGTCTTTTTCCGCCGCGACCAGTTCCTGCAGCGCGGCCGCGTCGCCCTGCGCGGAATAGACGCGCTGGAATCCGGCGGCTTCGGCGGTCATTGCGGTTGCGTCGCCGACCGCGAAAATGGGGATATAACGCTCGGTAAAGCTGCGCGCGAAAATATTCACGCCCTGCGCCGAGGTAAAGATAAAGCCGTTATATTTTGCGATGTCGCCGATATGGTGGTCGAGTTCGACATATTCGGTCATCGGGGCGATCAGCGCGCCAAAGCCTTCGCGCTTCAACCGGTCGGCGAAATCACCCGCCGCCGGCTGCGGACGCGTGACAAGAATGCGGCGTGTTCTGGTATCGGCCACGGCTTAAAATCCCCTTTAACTTATCCCCTTGTTATCATGACGATCATAGACCGCGATGGTCAACAATTCCTTGATAGAACGCGCCAATCTGCAAAGTGTGACGCGGGCAGGGGGCAATTCGTTGATTATACCCCAAAATTATGGTAAAAATAGTTATCCCTTCAGTCCAAAAGGCGCAGCTGGTGAAAGACGATCTGGTCCGTGAAATTCATGGGGTTCTTGACGCCTATATCGAAAAGGCGAATTACGTCTATTGCCACAAAGATACCGTCTGCCATGTGCTGTTGTCCTGCGAGGGCAGCACCGAATTCCGCACCACCTATCCGCGCCCGCATTTCCACCAGCCGCCGGTCGATCTGGAGCGTGAACACGGGTTCAGGGGCATCGCCGGCAATTACAAACTGCCCGAAGGGCTGAAGGCATCCGAATTGCAGGGTTACGGCGAAATCCTGCGCCACGCCGCGCAGGCGGGCGAGTTGTCGGTCGAGGCGATGAACGAGAAGTTTGACGAGGTGCTGCTGTCGCTCGCCGCCCGCAACCCGCAGCTGGCGAAACTCGACCCCGGAAGCGACTGGCTGGGGCGTTATAATATCGTGCTGGGCGTCGCCAGCGATTTCAACGTGAAGGATATCCAGTTCTTCCTCGACACCTTCCCCGATATCGCGCCCAAGGGCGATCAGGGGCAGTACACCAAATTGTGGGAAAATATCCGCGGCCTGCCGCTCGTCTGGATGCCCGCACCCGATACGCTGATCAGCATCGCAACACAGATGCAGGGCAAAGTGATCGAACAGAAACAGCTGCCGAAATGGAATGCGGGCTGAGTTCAATCCGGAATTTTAAACTAACTCCACCCCGCCGAAGGGCGGGGTCTGGTGCGGCGAAGCCGCCTTTATAAATACTCGCCTGAAGGCGAGGGCCGGACCCCGCCCTTCGGCGGGGTGGCAATGTTCCTATGCTTTCCCCTGCTGCTTCAAAATATCCCTGCCCGCCGCTTCGCCCAGCGTTTTCGCTTCGCCCGGGTTTGTCACATTCATCAGGTACGATACGCGCCATACATTTTTGCCGTCTTCGGATGCGGCCAGCGCCTCGAATTTCGCGCGGCCCTGCGGGTCGGTTTCGTGCAGCAATGCCGCCAGCGGGGTTTTGCATGATCCGTCCATCGTCGCCAAGAACGCACGCTCCGCCGTCACGCGCAATTCGGTTTTGTAGCAATGGACTTTTTCCAGCAGCGCCTGTGTTTCGCGGTCGCTGCTCCGCACCTCGATACCCACCGCGCCCTGCGCGACGGCGGGCAGCATTTCATCGGTCGATAAATAATGCTGGATCAGGCTTTCCTGCCCCAGACGTTTCAATCCGGCGGCGGCCAGCAGCGTCGCATCGACAACGCCTTCCTCCAGCTTCTTCAGCCGTGTGCCCACATTGCCGCGGAAGGTGACGACTTTCAAATCGGGGCGCTGCGCCAGCACCAATGCCTGACGGCGCAGGCTCGATGTGCCCACCACCGCGCCCGGCGGCAGTTCGGCGATCGATTTTGCCTTCAGCGAAAAAAACGCGTCGCGCACATCTTCGCGCGGCAGCAGGCAGGGGATGCTCAGGCCGTCGGGCAGCTGCGTCGGCATGTCCTTCATCGAATGTACGGCGCAATCAATTTCGCCCGCGATCAGCGCGTCTTCGATTTCTTTCGTGAACAGCCCCTTGCCGCCGACTTCCGATAACGGGCGGTCCTGAATACGGTCGCCGGAGGTGACGATCTTGACGATCTCCACCGCGCCGTCGGCTTTCAAATGCGGGTGTTTCGCCTGCAAGGCGGCGATCAGCAGATGGGTCTGGGCAAGGGCGAGGGGGCTGCCCCGCGTGCCGATTTTCAATGTGGCTTTCATAGGGGCAGTTATAGGGCGATTGGGGGCTCGAATCAAATTCGTTAAGCCACCGCGTAATAAAATTATACTCAGCTGGAGTATATTATGGGAATGAAATTAAAATAATTCAGATCAACGAAGATTCTCCGTATTTACAAGCATTTCAGAGTGATGCTATCTCACTATCGAAAATAGAAACATCTTCAGGAAAATCGCGACAGAACCGAACTTGACGGTTTTGCCGCGCCCAAGGTATGTAGGACATATGCACCCCACTTTCTTTACGGGAATGATCTCAACCACCCTCACATGAGGCGGGGCGCATATTGCTGCGAGTAAAAACGAAAAACAATTTAACAGGAGCACAGAAAGTATGATTTTAGAAACCGCACTTATCGCAGGGGCTGTCATCGCGGGCGGCGGCACTGTCGTCGGCTGGCTCTCCAGCATGATCATGAATGTCCGCGAAAAGCAGGAAGTGCTGATCGAAAGCTTCGGCAAATATACCAAAACCGTGAACACCCCCGGCCTGCGCCTGAAAAAGCCCTGGCCGTTTGAAACCGTCGCCAAGCGCGTGCCGACCGCGCTGCAGGAATTCCAGGAAAACCTCGCCACCAAAACCAAAGACAACATCTTCGTGACCGTGCCGATCAAGATGCACCTCGAAGTGCAGGATTCGAAAAAGTACCACTATGAATCGAACGACCCGCTGAAACAGGTCATGTCGCGCGTGGCGGCAACCGTGAAACAGCTGACCTCCAACATGGATTTCGCCGAGCTGTACCAAGCGCGCCAGACGATCTCCGACCAGGTGCGCGACAACGTGGGCAAGGAAATCGAAACCCTTTACGGCATGCGCTTGGTCGACGTGATCGTCGATGAACCGCACGCGCCGCAGGACCTGCAGAACAAGTACAACAACGTCAAAGGCTCCGAAATGGAACGCCAGACGATGCTGAACATGGCCGAAGCGGAAAAGAAACGCATGATCCTCGAGGCCGAAGGCCGCAAGGAAGCGCAGAAGCTGGACGGCGAAGGTATCGCAGCGCAGCGTTCCGCGATCTTCGAAAACTACGCGCAGCAGTTCAACAAGCTCGCGAAGGAAGGCCTGTCCGAAGATATGGCGCACCAGATCATCACGCTCGCCATGCAGAACGACACCATCCGCGACGCGGCCAAGAGCGGCAACATCATCATCACCAGCGGCAACGCGAGCGATGTTTTGAGCCAGATGCAGGCGCTCGGCAAATCGCTGACCAAGCCCGCGAACGGCAACGCGCATGACGGCACCATCGCAACGCCGGCCGCGCATAAACCGCCGAAACAAGGCTGATATAACGAAACCTGAATAAAAGCGGCCTGCGGGATTGTCCCGCAGGCCGCTTTCACATCCACCACAGAAAAAGGAATTACGACAATGGCGTTTATCTTCACCGTCCGCGAAAAAGAAGCGGTCATCATGCAAAGCTTCGGCAAATACACGCAGACCATCACCACACCCGGCATCACCGTCGTGCCGCCCTGGCACAACATCGCGGCGCGCGTCGACCTGTCGATCAAGCAGGGCGAAGAAACCCTCAGCACGAAAACCAAGGACGATATTTTCGTCTCCATCCCGATCAAGATGCACCTGCAGGTGGTGGACGCAAAACGCTACCACTACGACAGCAACAAGCCCGACGACCAGGTCAAGGCGCGCGTGGCCGCGACCGTGAAGCAGCTGGTATCGGGCATGGAATTCATCGAGCTGTACCAGACCCGCGAACAAATTTCCGAACTCGCGCGCCAGAAGGTCGGCAAGGAAATCGAAGACCTGTATGGCATGAAACTGGTCGATGTGATTGTCGACGAGCCCCATGCGGATGCGCAGGCGAAGGCGTCGTTCTCCAGCGTGAAAGAAGCGGAGCGCAATAAACTCGCCGCGCAAAACGATTCCGAAGCGATCAAGATGCGCATCATCGCCGAAGCCGAAGCGCGTAAAGAGGCGCTCCGCCTGCACGGCGAAGGCATCGCGGCGCAGCGCGCGGCGATTTTCGAAAACTACGCCGAACAGTTCAACAAACTGGCGCAAAAAGGCATGTCGCCCGAAATGGCGCACGAGGTCATCACCCTTGCGATGGCGCTCGACACCACGCGCGACGCGGCCGAAAAGGGCAACATGATCCTCAGCACCACCAATGCCGGCGACCTGATCGCGCAGATGCAGACGCTGGGCAAGACGCTGACCAAGCCCGGCATCGCGCCGCCCCAGAACGACAACCATGCGACCCCCGCCGCGCACAAGCCCCCGAAACAGGGCTGATCGCGGGGTAAAACCGCCGATAAGCAACGGCCCCTTGGAAAAGGGGCCGTTTTGCTTTTTAAAGCGCCGTTATGCTATAACCAGAGCCATGAAAGTACTGGGCATTGAAACCAGCTGCGACGAAACCGCCGTCGCCGTGGTCACATCGGAAAAGCAGATTCTGGCCAATCTTGTGTTGAGCCAGATGGAGCATGTGCAATTCGGCGGCGTCGTGCCCGAAATCGCGGCGCGCGCCCACCTGACGCATATCGACGCGCTGGTGCGCGAAGCGCTGGAACAATCGAAACTGAAATTCACCGACCTCGACGGCATCGCCGTCACCGCCGGCCCCGGCCTGATCGGTGGCGTGCTGGTGGGCGTGATGACGGCCAAGGCGATTTCCGCCGTGCATGGCACGCCCCTGATCGGCGTCAATCATCTGGAGGGTCACGCGCTGACCGTGCGCCTGACCGATGACGTGAAATTCCCTTATCTGCTCCTGCTCGTCTCCGGCGGGCATTGCCAGTTGTTGATCGTCGAAGGCGTCGGCAAATATAAACGCATCGGCACGACAATTGATGATGCAGCAGGCGAGGCGTTTGATAAAACATCGAAACTGCTCGGCCTCGGCTATCCCGGCGGCCCTGCGGTTGAAAAAATGGCGGCGAGTTGCGGCAATCCTTCCCGCGCGCGGAAAAAATTCCCGCTGCCGAAGCCGATGGTGGGGAAGCCCGGCTGCGATTTTTCCTTCTCCGGCCTGAAAACCGCCGTGCGCCGCATGGCCGATGATCTTCCCGAAGAAATTCCGCAGGAAGATCTGGTCGATATCTGCTTCGCGTTTCAGGATGTGGTGGCCGACGTTTTGTCCGACCGCGTGAAAAACGCAATCGCCATGTATAAAAACCATTGCCCCGATGCCCATGCGCTGGTCGTGGCGGGCGGTGTTGCCGCGAACAAGGCGCTGCGCGGCGTATTGGAAAAAATTTCCGGCGATGCGGGTTTGCGCTTTATCGCGCCGCCCCTGAAACTCTGCACCGATAACGCCGCCATGATCGCCTGGGCGGGCATGGAACGGCTGCAGCTGGGCATGGTCGATGCGCCCGATTTCAAGGTCCATGCGCGCTGGCCGCTCGACCCCGATGCGCCCGTCGCACAAATCAAATCGCAAAGGATATAGAAATGTCCGCAATTCAAAAAATCGCCGTTATCGGCGGCGGTTCATGGGGCACGGCGCTGGCGCAGATTTTCGCGCAGGCGGGGCGCGATGTGGTGCTGTATGCGCGCGATGCGGGGCTTGCCGGAAAAATCAACTCAACCCACGAAAACCCGACCTATCTGGCGGGCGCGAAGCTGGATGCGCGGCTGAAGGCGACGGCCGATCTGGCCGCCGCGGTTGCCCATGCGCAGCTGGTCATGCTGGTCACGCCCACGCAATATTTGCGCGACCTCATGCAAAAACTTGCGCCGCTGCTGCCGGCGGGCGTGCCGCTTTTGAACGCGTCCAAGGGCATCGAAATGACGACGGGGTATTTATTGTCCGAAGTCGCGGCGGAAGTTCTGCCGGGGCATCCCTATGCCGCTTTCTCCGGCCCGACCTTTGCAACCGAAGCGGTGCGCGGCCTGCCGACCGCGATCACACTCGCAACCTCGGCGGATGAAAAAACCGCGCAAAGCTGGGCGCTCGCCCTGCGCGGAAAAGCATTCCGCCCCTATCTGTCCGACGATGTGGTGGGGGTGGAAATCGCAGGCGCGCTCAAAAACGTCATCGCGATTGCCTGCGGCATCGTCGAGGGGCGCGGCCTCGGCCAGAACGCAAAGGCCGCCGTGATGACGCGCGGCATCGCCGAAATCCGCCGCCTTGGCGTGAAGCGCGGCGCGAAGCCGGAAACATTTCTTGGCTTGGCAGGTCTTGGCGATCTTACGCTCACCTGTTCCTCCATGACCTCGCGCAACTTCTCCCTCGGCTTTGAACTGGGGCAGGGCAAGCCGCTGAAACAAATCCTTGCGGAGCGCAAATCTGTATCGGAAGGCGTGACAACCTCTTGGGCTGTGGCTGATTACGCGGCGGCGCATGATGTCGATATGCCGATCTGTTTGGCGGTGAAGGAAATCCTGCATAACGGCGCGAATGTGGATGATATTGTCCTTGGCCTTCTGTCACGCGATCTGAAGAACGAGAATAGCTAATTGATGACTGCCGTTTAAAAAGCAACGCCACCCCGCCGAAGGGCGGGGTCCGGCACGGCGAAGCCGCATTTATAAAGGCAGCC
>JADYYV010000065.1 GCA_020853455.1 Alphaproteobacteria bacterium
GCACAAAAACTTTATGCTCGTACATCGCCAGCAGCATGCCGAGCGTGCGGGGGGTCAGTTCGTCCAGCAGGATGGTGGTGGAGGGCCGGTTGCCGAGGAAATTGCGGTGTGGCTCGGCGGTGTTCTGCTTGCCCGTCATCAGCGCCTCGGATTGCGCAAACATATTGGCGAGCAGCATGGTCTGCTGGTCTTTGTTGCCATAGGGCGTTTTTACGGCGGCGATGAAATCGACCGGCACGGTGCTGGTGCCCTGATGCAGCCATTGGAAAAAGCTGTGCTGTGAATCCGTTCCCGGTTCGCCGAACACCATCGGGCCGGTCGGCGTGGTCACGGGCTGGCCTTCGCGCGTCACGCCCTTGCCATTGCTCTCCATATCCAGCTGCTGCAGGAAGGCGGAGAGACGCCCAAGGCAGGCGTTATAGGGGATTACCGCATAGGCGGGATAATCCATGAAATTGCGATACCACACGCCCAGCAGCGCCATCAGCGCGGGAATATTCTGTTCGATGGGGGCGGTTTTGAAATGTTCGTCCATTTCATGCGCGCCCGCCAGAAACTCGGCGAATTTATCCGCGCCGATCATCAGCATGACCGACAGGCCAATCGCCGACCAGACGCTGTAACGCCCGCCGACCCAGTCCCAGAAGGGGGACATGTTGTCAGGCTCGATGCCGAATTTCTGCACGGCTTCGGTATTCGTCGATGCGGCGACGAAATGTTTCGCAACAGCCGCTTCGTCCTTGTAATGCGTCAGCAGCCATTCGCGCGCGATATGCGCGTTTTGCATGGTTTCGGCGGTCGTGAAAGTTTTTGACGCGACAATAAACAAGGTCGTTTCAGGCGATAATTTCGCGAGCGTGCGGGCGAGGTCGGACGCCTCCACATTCGCCACGAAATGCGCGGTCAGGCGCTTGTGGTGAAACGGGGCGAGGGCCTGCGTCACGAGCTGCGGGCCGAGGCTCGATCCGCCGATGCCGATATTGACGATATCGGTGATCTCGTCGCCGCTGTGGCCGCGCCATTTGCCGCTGCGCACGGCATCGGTGAATTTACGCATGGCATCCAGCACGGCATGGATGTCGTTCACGACGTTCTTGCCGTCGACATTCACTGCCTTGCCCTTGGGCGCGCGCAGGGCAGTATGCAGCACGGCGCGGCTTTCGGTCGTGTTGATCTTGCCCCCGCGCAGCATCTCGCCCCGCGCGGTTTCAACGCCGGCTTCCGAGGCGAGGCTTGCCAGTATCGCCAGCGTATCGTCGTTCGCAAAATTTTTGGAAAAATCCACCAGCATGCCGGGCAGCTGCAGGGACATCTTCTCAAAACGCTCCGCATCGGCGGCGAACAGATTTTTCAGCGTTTTGCCGCGCAAAGCGTCGCGGTGCTGCTTCAGTTGCTGCCAGTTCTTGAAATGCGCGGTGTCTTTCATCTGGGGCTTTCGTGTTACTGCTTTTCGTTGCCGGGCAGGTCCATGCCGGGCGGGCGGTCGAGCAGGATATCGACATTCATGTTTTTCGGCTTGCCGACCAGGATGATCGCCAGCTTGTCAGCCTGCAAAACCTTGGCCGATACGCGCTTCATGTCGCTCATGCTGACCGCGTTGATCAGGCTGTTGCGCTGGTTGATGTATTCGGGGCCCAGACCGTCGCGCTGGATGTCGTTCAGGGCGCCGGAAATGTCGCTGGTGGATGTGAGCTGCAAGAGCAGCGAACCGGTCAGGTATGATTTTGCATCCGCCAGTTCATCGACCGTCGGGCCGTCCTTGGCCATCACCGCCCATGATTCTTTCAGCAGGCGCACGGCTTCCTCCACCTTCTCGTTGCTGGCGGACATGTTGGCCTGGATGATATCGGCGCTGCGCATATTCGTGAGCGAGCTATAGACGCCATAGGTCAACCCGCGTTTTTCGCGGATTTCCTTCATCAGCCGCGCGTTGAAGCTGCCGCCGCCAAGGATATAGTTCATGATGACGCTGGCATGCCAGTCTTTGTCGCTGCGCGGCAGGCCCTGTTCGCCTGCGATAATATATGTCTGCGGCGCATCCAGCGGCAGCAGGATCGTCTTGCCGGAATAGCCGGGCGTGGTGGCGGGCAGGTCGACCGATGCTGCTTTTTCGGGCAGCGTGCCGAAGATTTTATCCAGCGTGGCTTTCACCTCGTCGGGCGTGATGTCGCCAGCGACCGCGACCTTCAGCACGTTGCGGCCGAACTGTTCCTTGATAAACTGCAGCAGGTCCTTGCGCGTAATGGTGGACATGCTGTCGAGGTTGCCGAAGCCGGGACGCGAATAATAATGACCTTCAAACAGCGTGCCGTTAAAGGTGCGCGCGACCAGCCAGCCGGGATCGCCCATGTTTTCCTGTATTTCCGACACGTTCGCGGCCTTCATGCGATCCACCGCATCAGGGTCGAAGCGCGGCGCGTTCAGCGCCATGCGCAAAAGGTCGAACGCCGTGTCCTTGTTTTTCGACAGCGTTTGCAGGCGACCGTAGAACGCATCGCGGCCGGCGGTGAAGGACATGCTGATGGCGTTGTCGGAGAGCCTGGTCTGGAATTCCTGGCTCTTCATTTTCTCCGCGCCTTCATCGAGCAGGATAGAGACGAGGCGGCCGACGCCCGGCTTGTCCTCGGGGTCGAAGGCAAGCCCGCCTTCGAAGGAGAAGTTCATCGAAATGACCGGCACCGAATGGTCCTCGACCAGCCAGGCCTCGACACCGGACGCGGATTTCAGCACCTGCACGTCCAGCACCTTGTCCTTCGCGGCAAAGGCGGGGGAGGCGAGCAGCAGCAGCGCGAGAATAACGGGAAGAACGCGGATCATTTCTTTTCTCCCTTGCCGGCGGCGGGGGCGGGCTTGATTTGCGGCAGCATCACGCCGGTCACGGGCAGGTCGCTCGATTGAAACACGGCGTCGATCGCGTCGTTGATGTCGTCGATGGTCAGCTTGTGGATGCGCTCGACGCGGTTTTCGACCCAGTCGATGTTCATGCCGCTGGCCAGCACGCGGCCGAAC
>JADYYV010000066.1 GCA_020853455.1 Alphaproteobacteria bacterium
CGCTCTGCACATATTCCATGAACAGTTCGCCGTCATCGGCACCGGTCAGGCTGCCCTCCACCAGCTTGGTCACCGCTTCGGGCGACAGCTTGGTTTTGTCGTAAAAAATCTTGTCGGTGGTGGCGGTGTGTGAGGGCATGGGAATTCCTTTTCTGGACATTCATAATGTAACATCCAAGCCCCGAAAGGCGAGTGTAAAGCGTCATTCCCGCGAATGCGGGAATCCATGAGCTTTTGCTCACGGCGGCAGCTGCTGTTGGATCCCCGCTTGCGCGGGGATGACGCGGTTGTTTCCGTAAGGAGATTCCGCGATTTCGTTAAATTTAACAATTATTTAACTGTTGTTGACTCGCGCAGAGTCGCTTCGCTATTCGTACGGTCATGAAGTTCGAAGACTCACCACTCTGGAATCATCCTCTTGTCGCGCAGACACGCAGCAGCGTCAGCCTTTCATCGGCCGACCTGAACGCCGTGCCGGCGGCGAAGGTGCTGCTGGCGGCGGATGCGCTCGATCCCGTGACCGCGTCGTCGCTGATTGCGGCGAGCGGCAATATCCGCGGCAAGATCGAACCCTGCATCGCCGATGTGGTGAGCCTGCTGCAATCGCCCAAGCTGCATGCGGAAGGCCCCGATTACCTGTTCAAGGCCGAAGACACCGCTGCGCTGAAAATCGTTATGGGCACGCTGATCGCGGAAACGACCGGCGAGGGCTTCAAGCGCACGCAGGCGATTGCGAGCCGCGCCGATGTGCAAAAAGGCATCGACATGATGGCGCAGATCGCCGAGCTGCTGGTGGAAACCGGCGCACATAACGCAATCGAGCCCAAGCTGGTCGAAAAATTCATCGAAGGCATCGAAAACATGAAGCCGCTGGCCGGCCATTCGCCGCGCCGCAAGATGGTCAATGAAGCAGGCGCCGGCCTGAAATACGCCCTGATGCAGGGCAACGCCGCCGACATCGCCTATCATGCCCCCCGCATCGACCCCGTCAGCAACCACGCCGCGCTGAAACACATCGCGCGCGCGAAGCCGGGTCTATAAACTCCCGCATGGATTACAAAAGCCTGATCATCAACAAATCCGCCCTTAAGCGGATTTTTTATATCTATATTCCCTTGGCTGCCGCGATTTATTTCCTGCTGCTGGGCGCGGCATGGCTGACCGACAAGCCGCCGTCGCCGCCGCTAGCGCTGGAGCAGTCTTTCGACGGCAAATTGCCCATCGTCTATGACGAGAATTACAACATGGGTTTCTTCTGCCTGGAAAACCTGCACCATTTCGACACGGCGAAATACCGTAAAATCCATGACGCCTTGGTTGCCGCACAGGCGGTCAAGCCCGAACAGTTTATTCCAGCCGCCATTCCTGACCGGAAAATGCTGGAGATCGCACAGACGCCCGAATATCTCGACAGCCTGTCATCTTCGGTGACGCTGGCGCGCATCATCGAGGTGAACGTGCTGAAGTTTTTCCCTTCGCACCTCAGCAACAACCTTATCCTGCAGCCGATGCTGTACCAGACAGGCGGCAGCCTGCTGGCGGCGCGCGCGGCGCTGAAATCCGGCTGGGCGATCAACCTCGGCGGCGGGTTCCATCATGCGGCGCGCGACAAGGGCGAGGGGTTCTGCGCCTTGGCCGATATCAGCCTGATCGTGAAATACCTGCGGCAGGAAAAACTGGCGCAGAAAATCATGATCGTCGATTTCGACGCGCATCAGGGCAACGGTTTCGGCAGGGATTTTACCGGCGACAGCGATGTCTTCATCGTCGATGCGTACAACAAGGATGTGTATCCGAAAGACAGCGATGCCAAACGCGGCATTGATGTGGCGGTCGAGCTTGACGCCTTCACCGGCGACACCGAATATCTGCAGAAACTCCGCAAGGGGCTGGACAGGGCCTTCGCGGAATTCACGCCGGATTTCATTATCTATAACGCAGGCACGGATATTCTCGCGGGCGACCCGCTGGGGGCGCTGGATATCTCGCCGAAGGGGGTGGCGGCGCGGGATGAACTGGTCTTCGGCAAAGCGCTGGATGCGAAGATTCCGGTAGTGATGCTGCTGTCGGGCGGCTACCAGAAAACCAACGCACAGGTTATTTCCGATAGCATCCTGAATTTAAAGGATAAATTTAAGATTTTTTGATACAAAATTGCGCAAGCTCCCAATTGACAGAAGAATTGCACAGGCATATTACTTTGCACTTCAACACCCCGTTACCCGTTGTGCAGGTAAAACCATGTCGCTCAAGCTTTCCGATTTCCTGACCGATCCGCTGGTGCAGGTCACCGTCAACAGCCTCAGCAACGCCGAAGGCGTGCCGATGCTGAAGCAGTATCAGGTCGATAACAATCCCGTCATCCGCACGCTGGTCGATACCCGCGCGCTCGACAGCCATACCGCAGCCGTGCTGGCCGCCGAAGAAATGGTGCGCGGGCATGACAAAAAATTGTGGGAACCGCTGGTGCCGGAACCGATCCAGCATATCGTCGGCCTGTTGACCGCCGAAGTGACGTCGCCGATGGAAGGCCTTGCGCTGCTGGTGAAAGACGGCAGCCCATCCGCCCTTAAAATCGCGGCGGCGGGCGTGGCATTTGGTTCCACGGGCGAGACGTTCAAATCGGTCAAGCGCATGCTGAGCGCGGAAGACATGAGCCGTACCGCCGATATGCTCGTCACCACCTCGATCCCGCTGGTCGATAAACTGGCGGTCGAAAAAACCTTCCGCCACCTGTCGCCGCAGCTGCTCGGCCTGCTGGTCGAGGGCTTGAACAACCTGCAGCATCACGTGACCGACGCGGATGTGAAGAAAAACATGGATGCGTCGCTCAGCAATTTGAAAACCGAAGTGACGCGCGAAATCCAGCTGCCGAAAAACCCCAAAGCGCCCAAACCCTGAATTACTGTTTTTAGAAAGTTATTATCATGGCCTCGCTCAAAACCACCGACGTCCTGACCGACAAATATGTTGAAACCATCATCGCCACGCTGTCGGCTACGGACGGCATGCGGCAGGTGACGCAGTCGGATATCGACGAAAACCCCATCTTCACGCTGCTGGCAGAAACCGGCGCGCTCGACAGCAATGTCGCGGCGGTGCTGGTGGCGGAAGAGATGCTGGGCGGACGCGGCGATTTACCCGTACTGGCGAAGCTGCTGCCGCCCGCGATTGGCGAAGTGGTGACCCTGCTGCATGGCGACAATCAATCGCCGTTCAACGGCCTAGCGGCGATGATGGATTCCGGCAACGCGCTGGCGGCGAAGCTGGCGGTTTCCGCGCTGACGCTGGCGGGTGATGAAAGCCAGCTGGCGCAGGCGCGCGGCTTTTCCGATCCCGCGCAACTCGCCGAAATGGCGCGCGAGATGAGCGATGTGGCGGCGGAGATCATCGAAGGCGGCATCGCGCATGGATCTTTGCGTGGCCTGACGACCGAACTGGCCGAGAAATTCGTTGAATCGGTCGGCACGCTGACCGACATGGCCGGCGGCCAGACGCGCCTGAAACTGATGAACCAGACGCTCGACAAATTCCGCGCCGAAATGGCGCAGGGCGGCGTTTACCTCGCACCGGCGGGCGTCGCTGCGACCGCAACGCCGGCGGCGGAGCCGGGCGTTGTTGCTTCGCTCGCTTTCGACGACATCCTTGCCGATCCCATCGTCGTCAAGACGCTGAAGGCGCTGGGCGCGGATGTCAGCACGGTCGATCCGTCCGAAATCAACAACCTCGATACCGCGCCGATCATCAACCTGCTGATCGAAACCAACTGCCTTGATTCCGTTTCCGCTGCCGTTCTGCTGGTCGATGACGCAACGCGCGGCCGCAGCCTGCGCAACCTGCCGAAGCCGGTTGCCGATGCCCTGTCCGTGCTGCATGACGAACAGGTGGTCTATAGCGGCCCTGCCGCGCTGCTGGCGACAGATAACGTGCATGTGCATAAAGTCACCTTCGCCGCTATCACATCGGCCATCACGGGCGACGAATTCAAGCAAGCACTGCCGGAAATGGACGCCTCCAGCCGCAAGCGCATGGTATCGGAAATGGCCGATGTCGGCGTGCAGCTGATCGAGCGCGTGACGGAAACCAATTCGTGGAAAGAAATGTCGCCCGAACTGGTTGATCGTTTCACCAAAGGCCTCAGCGACCTTGCGAACCTCACCGAAGGCCGCGCGAGCAAGCGCCTGATCCAGACCGCCATCCAGATGCTGAAGGAAGACATCGCGGGCGAAACGGCCAAGGACATCACCACGCCCCCGAAAGCCGGTCTGCAGGACAACCTGCCCCCCGCGCCGAAACTGAAGCGCGGCCCGGGCGGTTTCAACGCTTAAGCCTCCGCCACCCCGCCGAAGGGCGGGGTCCGGCTCGGCCGTAAGGCCGCTTTATAAAGGCGCTTCGCGCGCCAGACCCCGCCCTTCGGCGGGGTGGCAGCAATTCTTTCGCTTACGTTATTTAAGGCAGCGGCACGAAGTCTTTATCGTCGCCCGGGATTTTTCCGAAGCGCTGGTGGCGCCAGTCGTCGCGCGCCTGCAACAGGCGTTCTTTCGAGCTTGAGACGAAATTCCAGTCGATATAGCGCGGCTCCGCCAGCGGGTCGCCGCCCAGCAGCATGACGGTGGAATCCTGTTCCGCCTCGATCGTCACGGCATCGCCGCTGGCGAAGACGGGCATGGTGGCGGCGGCAACGCGGTCGTCGCCGATGCGTAAAGCCCCCTTCACCAGATAGAGCGCCCGTTCGGCGTATTCCGTATCCAGCCGTATCGAACTGCCCGCAGGCATCGTGACGGCGGCATAAAACAGCGGGCTGTGGATTTTCACGGGCGCTTCATAGCCAAAGGCGCGGCCGGCGATGATGCGCACCGTCGCGCCGCCCAGATTGAATTCGGGCAGGCTGTCCGCGCCGTGATGGAAAAATTCGGGCGCACATTCCTCGAATTCCTTCGGCAGGGCGACCCAGCTTTGCAGGCCGTGGGCATCGTGGGGCTGCGATTTTTCGGCGGGTGTGGTGCGCTCCGAATGTGCGATGCCGCGCCCCGCCGTCATCCAGTTGACCGCGCCGGGCGTGATCGCCTGCGCGCTGCCCAGCGTGTCGCGGTGGAAAATTTCGCCCGCGAAAAGATACGTGACGGTCGCAAGCCCGATATGCGGATGCGGCGCGACATCGATGCCCTGATGCGCATTAAAGTGTGCAGGCCCCATATGGTCGAGGAACACGAAGGGCCCGACCATCCGCCGCTTCACATAGGGCAGGATGCGGCGCACAGGCAGGCCGCCGATATCGGCTTCGCGCGGGGGTATGGTGAGGTCGATCTGCGTCATGCCACAGTATAGTTTTTTGCACCGCAAAATGACAACAAGGAGGGGCAAATATTCAATCTTGCCATCCGCAGCACGGCGGTTATGATGCTTTATCCAAAGGAAAAACCATGTCGGAAGACAATCCAGAACTGGGCTACCAGCTCGTGACCGGCGCTGCGACGGGCATGATCGATATCGTGAACGAAGCGCTGGAGGCCGGCGCGAATGTGCATTTCGAGGATGACCTGGCCCTGCGCACCGCCAGCCTGATGGGCAACGCCTCCGTCGTGAAACTGCTGGTGGAGAAGGGGGCGAACGTCAATGCGTCCTCCGCCGAAGCCCTGCTTTATGCCGCCAAGTCGCAGGATAACGAACTTGTCGCCTTCCTGCTGTCCAAGGGCGCATCGATCGACACCATGATGCGCGGCCACCGGCGCGAGGTGGATCAGGTGACGGTCGATACACTCGACCGGCACGAATCGCAGAAGCTGCGGGATGCCTTTGAAAAGAACTTTTCCAGAATACAGAAGCCTGAAACCGGTGATAAATTCAAATTACGGAAAAGACCGCCTTCTCCCTGATTTCCCATGTAAATTTTGAGCAAGTGATAACCATTAGCATCAAGCCATTGGCATCGTTTGACATTTTCCGGATTTCGGTATAACTTGCGCCCAGATATCCACATACTGTTAAGCGGTATGAACATCCCAGGGGAGGGAAAAGCAATGTTGTGGAAATTATTCGGTAACGAACTTGAAGTGAAAAAAGCCCTCGAGCAGTCGGTGGGTTATGACATTACGCCTGACTCGCCTGCGCCCTCCGCGCTGGCCCTTGTTGCGGCGAACGACCCGATGGAACTGCCCAAGCTTGACAAGTCCAAGGGAAAGCCCGACCTTAACTTCATCGCGCCTTGGGAGCAAAAAACGTCCGCCTGAGGCCACCAGTAAACCTGTTACGGGGGATACTCTTATGGCTTCAGCCGACGCACTTTCGACCAGCACCCAAAAAGCGGTGCTTGAACAGCTTCCTGCCCAGCATCAAGACAACAAGAAATCCGCGCAGCGCCGCGCCCTGTTTATGGGGGCCGGCGTTGTCGGCTTTATTGCGGCACATGCCTTCCTGCCTGTCGCGGTCGTCGCCATTCCGTCTTTCGTCGCCGCTGTCGTTGTTGGCGTGAATGCGTTCCGCCTTGTGTCCAACGCCTCCCGCGCGCTTGCGCTGCATGGCGTGAAGAAAGACGCCGGAAATGCCGATTTCGTGCCGAAACTGAAGCAAAAGGCCGGAAAAGCGCTGGAGCGTGCGGCGAAGTTCAACAAGATCAGCAATATCGCCTTCTTCACCGTGATCGGCGCGATTGTGGCGCCCGCTATTCCTGTCCTCGCGCCGCTGGCTGCTATCGTTTATCCGCTTGCGACGCTCACGATGTTTGCCGCATGGGGCGCGTCGGAATTCGCAACCGGCACCGCGACCGGCACCAAACCGACCGCGAAACTGGTCTATGACCGTCAGGTGGCGGAAGGCGTGATCCGCCCCGCCGAAGACATCCTGCCGCCCGCCGCCCAGCCGGCCATTCCGGCGCACAAGGCGCAGCCCGAAAAATCGGCGAAATCGGTGTTCGGCATTTTCAGCCGCCGCCAGCCGAAGCAGGAAGCGCAAAAACCCGCTGCGCCCGCGCCCGCCGCGCCGAAACCTTAAGCAATATCAATTCAATAGCAGCCCGCCTTTGACATCAGGGGCGGGCTGTTATAATGTGAAGCTAGTTCTTAACACGTTAAAGATTGGACAGATGATCCGGACCGTATTCGGCCCAGACCACCGCCCCACCCGCAGCACAGATTTCGTGATGCCCCGCGCAATTGTTTGCGCGGGTTTTGTTTTTTCAACCCTGCATGGAGATATGAATGACTGACCGCCTGATCCTGTCGAAACCGCATCAGGAGGAGGTCGCCGCGCAAGCCGCCAGCGACGCGCGCCAGAGCCGCGAGAGCATGAAAAAATCCCTGAAATGGTTCGGCGGCGTGGCTGCCGCGACGATCGCGCTGGCGGTTGCGCTGCCTGCCGCGCCTGCATTGATTGCGGGCGTGATCGGCGGTTCTGTCGCGCTGGTCGCCGGCACATATGCCGCCAGCCACTTTGCGAATGCCCGCGAAATGGACAAGGTGCAGAAAACGGTCGGCGACGAAGGCTTCGTCGGCAATCTGGCGGCCAAGGCTTCGCGCCTGACGAAACTCAATAAATTTTCCGACCGCGCTTCGACCATCGGATTGTTCTCCAACGTCGCGCTGCTGGCTGTGGGCTTGCTGTTCCCGCCTGCTGCGGTCGTGACCGAGCCGGTCCGCTTCTTCGCCATCATGGCATGGGGCGGCGGGTCGCTGGTGAATGCGGCAACACGCGCGGAATCACGCAGTCTTGAAACGCTCGAGCGCACGGCCAGCCTCTATGCAGCGCGCGATACGCTGGATGCGACGATGGCACCCGCGAACGACCTTGCGCCGTCGAAACTCGTCAACGCGCCCGCGCCGGGCATTGCTTTCGACAAGGCCGTGAAGGGCGCGGAAGTGGCAAACGACGCCGCCGCGCCGAAACCGGCATGGAAGCGCGCGCTGCGTCTCTAAAACTCTTTTCCATACAATAAAGGGCGGCTCATATCAATTGAGCCGCCCTTTCTGTTGTCCTATAGTGTCTTCACCCCGCAGAAGGAGAAGGCTTGATGACCCAGCTTGCATCGCAACTGTCGCCCCAGTCGCAGGAATTCCAGAAGAACTTCGAGGCGACCGAAAAGGTCGTCGGCGATTTCCGCGACAAGCTGGTGGAGATACAAAAAGGCGGCGACGAAACCGCCCGCGCCAAGCACCTCGCGCGCGGCAAGATGCTGCCCCGCGATCGCGTGAAAAACCTGATCGATCCCGGTTCGCCCTTCCTCGAATTCTCCGCCTTTGCGGCGTATAACACCTACAAGGACGTCGTGCCGGGCGCGGGCATGATTTCCGGCATCGGCCGTGTCTCCGGCACCGAATGCGTGATCGTGGCGAATGACGCGACGGTGAAGGGCGGCACCTATTACCCGCTGACCGTGAAAAAACACCTGCGCGCGCAGGAAATCGCGGCGCA
>JADYYV010000067.1 GCA_020853455.1 Alphaproteobacteria bacterium
TCATGCGCGATGGGTGCATCGTCCTTGACGTAGATCGTCAGGAGCGAGGTTGCGGTGTCGCCGTCGCTGTCGGTCGCGGTCAGGCCGAAATGCAGGTTGATGATGTCGTCGGGGTTCGACGCATCCGCATGATCCAGCGTGCCGACCAGCGTGAAGGTATACGCGCCGGTATCGGGGTTCAGGGTCAGCGTGAAGATCGTCTGGCCATGCGACGTGCCGGTATAGGTGTTGCCGACCAGCGTCACATCGACAGGCTGGCCTTCGGAGGTCAGCGTGCCGCCGGTGGAGCCATCCGCGCTGAAGAACGCGCCGGGGCCGCCGAAGGACAGGTGGCCGGGGGTGTCGGTGTAATAATTTGCGGTGATCGTGCCATGCGCTTCGCCGTCAGCACCGCCGATATAGGTTTCATCGACGATACGGTCGTTGTTGTTCAGTCTGGGATCGTTCGGATCGACGATCGTGGGCACGCCGTCGCTGTCGATATGCAGCACAGCGTTGGAAGTGTCGCCGTCGCCATCCGTCAGGCTGTAGGTGAAGTTCTCGGTCGTATCGCCCTTCACGCCCGGATTCAGGGTGTAGGTGTATTCACCGTTTGCAGAAATCTCCAGCACGCCATAGGTGCCGTTGATGAAAACCGAACCAGCGGAGGGAACAGGCGTACCGTTCACCGCAGTGACCGAGTTGCCGTCGTCCTGCGACAGGTGGTCGGCAGCGGACGGGCCGCCGTTGACGCCGGTCACGACGTTGCCGGAGGTCGTCAGGTCTTCGCCGTTGAAGCTGTTGAAGTCATCATGCGCGACGGGGCCGTCATCCTTCACGTTGATCGTGATGGACGAAGTTACGCTGTCGCCGTCGCTGTCGGTCGCGGTCACGCCGAAGTTCAGGTTGATGACATCGTCATGGTTCGTGCCGCCCAGCGGGTGATCGAGCGTGCCGATGAGCGTGAAGGAATAGCTGCCATCGGTGTTGATCAGCATCGTGAACACGGTTGCGCCGTTGGCGGTACCGACATAGGTGTTGCCGACAAGCGCGACGCTAACCGGGTTGCCTTCGGAGGTCAGGCCGGTCGAGGCGCTGAACGAAGCCGTGCCCGTGGGCGTCAGGACGCCGGGGGTGTCGGTGTAATAATTGGCATGGATCTGGCCGGTAACGCCGGTCGCGCCGTTTTGCAGGTTGGTTTCGTCAACCGTGCGCTGGCCGGCATCGATGTCGAGGTTCGGATCGAGGATCGTGGGCACGCCGTCGCTGTCGATGCGCAGGATCGCGGGATCGCTGTCGCCGTCGCCGTCGGTCAGGTTATAGGTGAAATTCTCGGTCGTATCGCCATGCACGCCGGGATTCAGTTTGTATACGTATTCACCATCCGAGTAAATTTTGAGTTTGCCATAAGTGCCGTTCACGGTGACAAAACCACCTACGGGGATAGCCGTCGTCACGCCGTTCACGGTCACGGAAGACACATGGTTGCCCGCATCCTGAGAGAAGCTGTCGGCCGCGCCTGCGCCGCCGTTGACGCCGGTCACGACGTTGCCGGAGGTCGTCAGGTCTTCGCCGTTGAAGCTGTTGAAGTCGTCATTCGCGACGGGGCCGTCGTCCTTCACGGTGATGGTGATGAAGCCGTCATCGGTGTCGCCGTCCGCATCGGTCGCGGTCACGCCGAATTGCAGGTCGATCGCATCGTCGGGATTCGTGGTGTCGGCATGATCCAGCGTGCCTGTCAGCTCGAAATGATAGGTGCCGTCTGCGTTGATGGTCAGCGTGAAGATCACGTCGCCATGCGCCATGCCGGTATAGGTGTTGCCGACGAGCGTGACGGTCACGGGCTGGCCTTCGGAGGTCAGCGCGGTCGAGCCGCCGTACTGGAAGTTCGTGCCGGTCGGCGTCGCGCCGAACGTGCCGGGGCCGTCGCCGCCGAAGTTTGCGGTCACGGTGCCATCGACGGTCACAGGGCCGGTCAGGTCGGTTTCATCGACCACAGCCGCAGGCGGCGTGCCCAAAATGGGGTTATAGTCGCGATCCTGTGCGGGATCGAGTTCGCGGAATTCAGCGCGGTATTGCAGCTGCGTGGGGTCGATCGGGCCGATCGCGCCGATGCCGTCGAGCGGGCCTGCGGAGAAGGTCGAGCCGAAGCCGAAGCCCCCGCCCGCGCCGCCGCCGCCGCCACCGTCGCCGCCGGCGGCAGGTTCGATTGCGTTCAGCTGCGTGGCGGATGCCAGCACTTCGCCGAATTCGCCGACGCCCAGTTTGGTGCCGTCAGCCAGCGTGAAATCGGGCAATGCACCCGCGTCTTTCATCGCGCCGTAGTTGGGGATGATGATCTCGCCGCCGTTTTTGAACGTAATGACCAGCTGGCCGCCCGTTTCCTTCACGGAGGCGGGTTCGGTCATCGCGAAGGAGAATTTGTATGCGTCGCCGGGCTGCAGCTTCACGACGATGTCTTCGTCTTTGCCGGGTTTTTTCACAAGGTGGCTGTCGCCGTTGCCTGCCGCCAGCTTGCCGTCGGGCGCGCCGTATTCAAGGTTCGTCGCGCCGATTGCGCCCTGGGGGTTCAGGGCTTCTGCAAGCTGCGTCAAACCGACCGACTGGCCGTTGGGAAGCGTCAGCTTGCAGGTGCTGCAAGACGCCATTTCCGCGAAATTCGTGATGGTGACAACCGCGCCGTCCGCCAGCGTGACGACCAGTTCGCCGCCAGAGGTTGCCTTCATGCCCTGCACCGCAAGATCCGATGAGAGAACCAGATGCTGGCCCGCGATGAGTTTCACCGCGATGTTCTGGCCCGCTTCGATGTTGAGCTGCTGTGCGCCTGACGTATTTGCCATGTAGAAGTAACCCCTTACTTATGTTGTCTCTCGGTTTTTGCTGCCAGTCAGAACGCGCCCGTTCCGGTCTTGTAAGCGCGTTGCGTTGGATAGCAACAAAGTTGTGTCCCAATTATGGTCAAGGTTTATAACGTCCCTGAGCAGAATTGTCAAATATTATGTCAAAGATAGTTCACCTATAGTCTAAAGGTCAGATTTCATTAGTCGAATGACGGCCGAAAAGCCAGAGATTTCCAATTGAGACTCATAATATACCATAATATGTTAATGATTCCATAATGAAATAATCACGAGCGATTCCAAAGACATATTCCTTTACACCGCGAGTCTTTCGCGCCATCATATAAGTAAGAGGGGTTTTGAGGGGAATACACGTAATGAAGACAAGAATCTGGCCTGTTTTGCTGTTTGCCGCGATGGGTTTCTGCGCCCTGCCCGCGGCTGTCCGAGCCGCCGATACGGCGGCGGCGCCTGTCGCCGGTCAAATGACAGAATCAGCCGTAAAGGCCGACGGCCCGCTGCGCCTCAGCCTTGATACCACCAAGGTCATCAAGCTGGACCGCGATGCCGCCAGCGTCGTGGTGACCAACCCCAACAACGTGCGCGTCCTGCTGGACACGCCGCGCCTGCTGCTGGTGATGCCCCGCACCCCCGGTTCCACCACCATGATGGTGCTGGACGCCAAGGGCGAGACCATCCTTGAAAAAACCGTGATCGTCGATGCGGCCGCCAAACCGCAGTATGTGCGCATCCGCCGCATGTGCGGCCAGACGGGCACCGGCCCCGACTGCGTGCCGACATCTTATTTCTACTGCCCCGACGGCTGCTACGAAGTCAGCCCGATGAACCCCGCGGCGGACGCCGGCG
Organism: Alphaproteobacteria bacterium; assembly: GCA_020853455.1. Lineage (GTDB taxonomy): Bacteria > Pseudomonadota > Alphaproteobacteria > Micavibrionales > UBA2020 > JAPWJZ01. The sequence goes on from JADYYV010000067.1 coordinate 3,687, forward strand.
ACATTCCGGCGCAGTCCGGCGGCGGCACCGCCACGACCGGCGCCTTCGCAGGCGCGCAGGCCTCCGACCTTCAGCCGCCGCCCGCAGCCCAGCAGTCGGCACCCGCCCCCGAGGCGCAGGACGCGCCCGAGGAAAACATTCCGCTTGCGAAGTGAGCATCATGAAAAACACAGCCTCTAAAAAAATCCATATCCTTGCGCTGGCATGCCTGCTGGCGCTGCCCGCCTGCAAGACCGACGGCAGCATCGAAGCCCCGCTCAACAGCCTGCAGGGCATGAAGGAAGAAACCGAAGCGCGCGACCTGCGCGCCGCCGAAGACGCGCTGACCGCCGGCAACACCAAGGACGCGCTGGAGCTTTACAGGGTCGCGCACGAGGCAAAACCGGAAAACGACAATATCACCCTGCGCTATGCGCAACTGCTGCGCCGCAACGGCAACCCCAAGGCGGCGGCCGCGATCCTGTCGCGCAATACCGTCGATATGATGGGCACGCCCAAAAAAGGCGCGCAGCCCGCCATGCTGGTGGAACTGGCGGCGGCCGATATCGCGCTTGGCGATTTCAACGGCGGTGAAAAGGCGCTCGGCGCCGTGCTGGACAACCCGAAGGCATCCGCGCTGCATATCGAGGCTTATAACATGATGGGCGTCGTGCTGGACGCCAAGGGCCAGCACAAAGAAGCCGAAGACATGTTCCATCAGGCGCTGGCCGGATGGAAAGGCAACCCCGCATCGGTCATGAACAACCTTGCCCTGTCGCTCGCCAGCCAGGGGCTGTTCGACCAGTCGCTGATGACGCTGCGCAAGGCGCTGGTGATCGCGCCCGACAAGCAGGAAGTCGCCCGCAACATCCAGATCGTATCGGATCTGCGCGACAACATCGTGCCGGCCGCGCCCACGGGCCCCGCCCGCAAGCCGGTTGCGCCCAAGCTGAAAAAACAGGATGCCTGCGCGCCCTGCCCGCCCGCCAAGATCTGATCTGATTTTTATTTCAGCACGCCGTGAAATTTTTTATTTCAGCACACCGTGCTGGGGTTCCATGATCGTCTTGCTGAGGTATTGCGCATCCGCCTTGCGGCAGTCGCCCTTGTAATCATAGACGTCATCGGCCAGATCATCGTCGAAGATCGAACGCCACGGGTCGATCTCGCTGTATTTGACCAGCTGGCCAAAATTGGCGGGGTCAGCGCGCGACGGGCCCATGCCGACCAGCGACTGGTCCTCGATCGTCATGTCGTTGCCGTCCATGTCCAGCAGCATGTAATAGACCTGCTTGGCGCCCTTGGTCGCCTGCGGCCAGTCGCGCGACATGCGCGACAGGCGCGTCTTGCCGCCCGACGATGACGAGAAATCGGACGGTTTCTTCACGGGCGCGTTGGGAAAAACGGGCAGCCCGTTCACATAGGCCTGTATCAGTTTTCCATCCGGGTCGAAATCGGCCGAGATGTTCCACCGCCAGACATAGTATTTGCACAGGTTGATGTCGTAGAGGTATTTTTCGACGTTCTTTTGCGACGGATGGTGGCGCAGCGACCCGCGCCCTTGCAGCACGAAGGCCTTGTGCAGGTCTTCGCGCGCGCTGCCGGGCGGGAAATTCCTGCGGATATATTTCTGCATCGCGTCCAGCGTCTCGATATTGTCGAACCTGAAGCGCTCCGCCGCGAATGCGGGCGCGGACAGCAGCAGGCACAACAGAAAAACGACGGCGGCGCGCATCACCAAATCCCCTTAATCCGGAATTGACAGGAAAGCGGGCGACAGGATGCAAACGAAAAGCGCAGGCATGAAGAAAAGGATCATCGGCACGGTCAGCTTCGGCGGCAGCGAAGCCGCCTTTTGCTCGGCCAGCGCCATGCGCATGGAACGCGTTTCTTCGGCCAGCACGCGCAGCGCCTTGGAAATCGAGGTGCCGTATTGCTCCGCCTGCAGCATGGCGGTCGAAAACGACCGCGCCGGGCCGGAGCCGACACGCGCGGAGAAGCCCATGAACGCGCCCTTGCGGTCGTTCAGCATGCCAAGCTCGGCGCAGAGGATGCCCAGTTCTTCGGCTAGCGCCACCGAATGCCCGGCGACCGTGCCGGCGATGCGGTTGATCGCGGCTTCGATGCCGATGCCGCCCTGCACGCAGATCAGCATCATGTCGAGGCTGTCGGGGAAAGCGAGCGAGATTTCCTGCTGCCGCTTGTCGGCGTTGTTCTTGAGCAGGATATGCGGCAGGAAAAACCCGGCCACGCCCGCGCCCAGCAGCGAAAACAGCTTGGTCATTTCACCCGGCGGCTTTTTCATGTGCGTCAGGAACAGGACCGCCAGCAGCAGCAAGACGAGCGGCAGCACCATGCGCGCGACCAGGTAATAGACCGGCGCCATCGGGTTGCGGATGCCCGCGCGCTGGCACAGGATGCGCGCCTTGGCGCTGGCGTCGCCCGCAAGACGCTGAATCTTGTAGCGCATCGCGATGGATTTCGCGGCGGAAATCTGCTCGTCTTTCTTGATCTTGGGCGCGTTGACCGCCTCGCGCGCCTGTTCGAACAGGGCGCGGCGTTTTTTCTCGATCACTTCCTTGTAGCGTTCCTGCTTTTCCTTGCGCTGCAAAAGCGGTATCGCGAAGGCCGCAAACGACGCCGCCGCCGCAATCGCGGACAGGATAACGATCCAGGCGTTGGAATCCATCGTTGTCAGGAAATCCATTGTGGCCTCCCTAAATCTTGAAGTTAATCATCTGGCGCATGACAAGAATGCCAAGCGACATCCAGATGCCGCAGCCCCACAGGTAAACATGGCCTTTGGCGGTAAACAGCAGGGGCTCCATATATTTGGGGTTCACGCACCAGAGGCCGAAAGTGACCAGGATCGGCAGCGCGCCGATGATGGCGGCGGAGGATTTCGCTTCCTGCGACAGCGCCTGGATCTTGCGCTTCAGGCGGAACCGCGAGCGAATGACTCCCGACAGGTTTGTCAGGACTTCCGACAGCGACGAGCCGGTTTCCGACTGGATCTGCAATGCCGTCGCGAACATATGCACCTCGGTGAGCGGGATGCGTTTCGCGGTCTCGTATGCCGCCTGCCCCAGCGGCACGCCGATTTTCTGGTTGTCGTATATTCTTTGCATTTCCTCGCGCAGGGGCCCGGTATATTCGCGGCTGACCATTGAAATCGCCTCGGTCATGGGCATACCGGCCTGCAAAAGACGCACGCAGGCATCCAGCGCATCGGGCAGTTCCTCCAGGAATTTTTTCTGGCGGCGACTGGCTTTTATGTTCAAGAACAGGCGCGGCACGCCAAAAAACGCCGTGAATGTCAGCAGCACGACCGACAGGCCGCCAAGCTGCAGCGCGAATTTCGTGAGGATAAAGGTGAAAACGGCAAAACCGGCCGACCCCATCCAGAAACGCGACACCGGCGCCTCGATCCCCGCCTGCTGCATCTTTTCCTTTATGCTGACCTTGTCCTGTTTCTGCGCGGCTTCCTGTTTGCTCGCTTCCTTCAGGCGTTTTTCCAGCGCATCGCGCTGTTTGGCCAGCTGCTTGTCCTTGGACTCGCCCTTTTCGCCGGTGGCCTGCTTGTCGCGCGTGATGATGGCAAGCGTGCGGTTGCGCGCCTGCTGCTTCTTCGAGATTTTCATGGCGACGGCGCCGCCGATCAGCAGCACCAACAGCATCGCAAGCAGGGCGGGCAGGAAAACCATGTTACTGATACGCCTCCGACATCACGTCGAGCAGTTTTTTCTCGAGGTTGTACATGCGCGCGCGCTCGAACAATATCGGGCGCAGGCCCGAGGATTTCTGCCTGCCGATGATGCGGCCGAATTCGTCCTCGCCTTCGTATTCAAACCGGAACAGGTCCTGCATGGTGACGACTTCGCCTTCCATGCCCGTGATCTCGGTGATATGCGTCACTTTGCGCGAACCGTCGCGCAGGCGCTGCACCTGGATGATGACGTTGACGGCGGAGGCGATCTGTTCGCGCACGGCGGCGGAAGGCAGGTTGAGGCCGCCCATCGCGATCATGTTCTCCATACGCGTCAATGCCTCGCGCGGGTTGTTGGCGTGAACCGTGCCCATCGACCCGTCGTGGCCGGTGTTCATGGCCTGCAGCAAGTCGAATGCCTCGGGCCCGCGCACCTCGCCGACGATGATGCGGTCGGGGCGCATACGCAGGCAGTTTTTAATGAGGTCGCGCATCTTCACCTCGCCCACGCCTTCCAGGTTGGGCGGGCGGGTTTCAAGGCGCACGACGTGCGGCTGCTGCAATTGCAATTCGGCAGCGTCTTCGCAGGTAATCACGCGCTCGCCGGCTTCCA
>JADYYV010000068.1 GCA_020853455.1 Alphaproteobacteria bacterium
CAGCAATTGTTCCTGCTTTACCCAGCAGGAACAATTGCCTGTGAATCAATTATTGCGAATAACGCATTTTTATGTTACGTTTAAAATTGGCAGGTTATTGAACATGGTGACTAAAACGGTACTAAATACCCAATAGGATCAATTGGGTAATAACTATTTGGGGCACTATAATACCCGAATTCTTTTGACAGAATCAAAGCCTCTAGTTATGCTCAAATCATGTATAACCACTAGAAGGATTTTGATGTTCGACCGTCTCAGCAGCTTTTTCGACAGCCCCTATCTGGCGCCCATTACCGAACCGGCCAAAAACGTGATGCGCATTGCAGCGATACCCCTGCGCGGTTTTTTCACCGCCATCGCCGATTCATGGGACGGCGAATATACCGGCTGGCCAAAACGGTTTCTGGATGAGGTCTGCCGTGACGAAAACGGGCCTGCGGGTCTTATCGCGGTTGGCGGCGGCATGGTGGGCGGCGTGGCCGGTTTCGTTGGCGTTACGGCCATGACCGTCTCGGGCATCGGCGTTGCGGGCAGCCTCCTGCTGGCATCGGCGGGCGCAGGGATCGGCGTGGTCGCCGGCCCGTTTGTCATGGCTGCTGCTGTCGGGGCGGTTGCGCTGACCGTTGGCTGTGCGCTGGGCATCGTGCCAGGCGTGATCGTGGGCATCGCGAAAACCGTGAAGCATATTTTCGGCAAAAAAGCCGATGCGCCGGAATCTGCCGCGCCTGCCTATGATAACGGCGGGCTGGAAGACGTTCTGCCCGCGCGCATCGTGGTGCGCGGCCCGAAAACAGCGGCGGAGATGCTGCAATCGCTGTCCACGTTGCAGGACGAAGAACGCCGCGCGTTTGAATCCGCCATGATGGAAAAACTGCGCCCCGCTTTCGAAGCGGCCGCGACCGTCATCATGCCCAAAGACACCACGCCCGCTTTTGAAAACAAAGGCGCGGCGTTTGGCAAGATCGGCAAGCTGGCGGTGTGATTACCTGATTGTGCCCAGGCGTTCGCGCGGCGGCAGGAAAATGGCAAGCCCCAGCGCGGTCACGGCGCATGAAACCGTGAAACCAAGCGCGAACAACGCGACCGCCTGCGCGCGGATATCGGCCAGCCCCGCAATCTGCTCCACATCGCGCAGCACATGCGCAGCCTTGTCCTGCGCCGCCGCGTCGCCGGCGGGGTTGGCGTAAACCGCCAGCGTCAGCACGATGTTGCGTCCCATCACGTAAATGCCGAACAGCATGTTGAAATATTGCTCCGCCCAGCCGCCCATTTTCTCCCCGCGCGCGCTGCGGATGATGCAGTACATGGCGGCGAAGACTTCGGCACCAAGCCCCATGAAACTGCACAGCGCCTCGTGACGGTAATTGAAGGCCAATATCAGGTGCAGCCCCGTCAAAATGGATACCAGCGCCGCAAACCACCAGACGCGCCGCGCCATGCCCCAGCAGAAGGCGGCGGCGGCGACGGCGTAGAAGCCGAACAGCAGCCAGATGCTGCGGTCGAACGGGTAAATCACGCCGCCGCCATGCCGGAAATCCAGCGCGGGCAGGGCGGGATACCCGAAACTCCAGCGCAGCGCCACATGCCCCAGTTCGTGCAGCAGCACCGCGATGTAATCAAGGCAGGCGGCGGGGACGCGCAAAATACCGGCAAGCGCGTCCGGCGGCAGCAGCAGCAGCGCCGCAAGCGCAAGACTGGTCAGGATCAGGCGCATGTCTTCGCCCTGCGCCTTGCCCCGCGTCTGGCGATGTAAACCAGCGTGGCGGTCATGGCGGCCGCGAATACCGCCAGCATGATCCACGCCGCCCCCTCCATCGGCAGCCCCAGCTCGCGCGCGAATTTGTCGAGGTCGGCCGATCCCGGCGTGCCCTTTTGCATGCCATAGGTCATCCGCCGCGCGTTCACGAAAATCAGCGCCAGCGGCAGCAGGACGACGCGCCCCATCAGGTGCAGGCCGAAAATCATGGTGATATATCGCTCCCACTTCGGCAGTGGGGCTTCAACGCGCGTGGCACGCGTGATACACCAGCAGCAAACCGCAATCTCCATCCCGTGGCCGGCGAAAATCGCCAGCGGATAATCGTAGCCCGTTACCAGCAGCGCGACATGCAGCGCCGCAAAAACCGCCAGCACCGCAAGCCCGCGCCACATGCTCCGCTGCGCCAGCAGCCCGCCGCCCGCCGCCATCAGCGCATAAACGAAAGCCAGCACCGCATGGCTGCGCCCGATGCTATAGGTCACGCCGCCGCCATGCACGGCATCCATCACGGGCAGCGCGGGCGATCCGAACAGCCAGTAGGCCAGCGCATGGCCGGGTTCGTGAATGGTCACGGTCATGTAATGGAAACATTCCGACAGCGGATACAGCATCCAGTATATCGCCACGGGCAGCAGCCCCTTGTGGATATGCGTCAGCGGAAAACCCGGCAGGTCGAGATTCACGACATAGGCCGTCTCGATATGCCCCGTGAATTGCACGAAGGCGAAAGACACAAGGCTGAACGCGGCGATCAAAAAACTGGTGATATAAAAACGCATGCCTTCAGGATTGATGATTGCAGGTGGTTTGTAAAGCGTCACAAGGAACGCTGGGCAAGGCGCTGCAGCGTGCCGGACTGTTCATGCCGCAGGCGCGCGATATTGGCGTCGTTTTGCGCCCGCATTTCGTTAATGCGGCGGTTTTGCGCGTTGAACTGCGCGGTCAGGGGGTTCAGCGCTTCGTTGATCGCATTCGCCCCCGCGCCCGCCGTATCGTTGTTCACGCGGCGCGGATAGGTATAGGTCAGGGTTTGCAGGGTCACGGCAGGGTCGTTCAGCGACGTCGGCGCCAGCACGTTAAAACGCGTGCCGCCGAAATGACGCAGGTAAACCTCGAATTCATGGGTGCTGGGCGCATTATTGCGCTCCCGCGTCAGGCGCAGCAGGTTTTCGCCGATGCGCAAATAATTGCGCGCGCCATTTGTCCCGATGCTGGCATCATCCGCGCGCTCGATGCGCTGCGCGAAACTCTCCAGCCGCGTCGTGATCATGGCAAGGTGCTTTGCGTTGTAGGCCGACAAAAACCCGAAGGAATTTTCCAGCGCGATCACGCGGTATTCGGCTTGCGTCATGCCGTTCGCGCTGTTGAACTCGCCCCGCAGCATCGTCACCATCTGCCGCTCCGGCTGCGCGGTGCCGAATTCCACGCCGTTCATGCCAAGGCGTTCATGGCGGTCGGCGGTGAAATAGGCGGAAAACGCGCGCGCATCCGCCTCCACGAAACGGCGCAGGGTAAAGCGCTGTTCGGGCGTCAGCTGCCGCGCCTCCATCCTGCCGTAATGCAGTTCGTGCTGCTGCCAGCTGTGGCGGATTTCATGGGCAAGATAAATGACCTGTTCTTCGCGGCTCAGGTCCGGGCGCACAAGGATGCTGTTCTGGTCGGGCACGAAGGCGGCATAGCTGGTGGGCAGGTTCGCCTCGTACCGGATCGTGGTGCCCTTGGCCTGCACGTAATCCAGCAGCTGGCGGCCCAGCGGCGTGCGGCCGAAATCGGCCAGCAGTTCCGCGGTGGACGGCTGCACCTGTTCAGTTGTCGCGGCGGGCGCGGCAGGCGGCGGCGCCGGCTGGTCCGACCGCACGGGGCCGTTCAGCGCGGTCAGTGCCAGCACCAGAAGGATCGCATGGCGCGACACGCGGCTGAAAAATCCGCGCGGCTTTTTCGGCTTCGCTTTTTGCGCCAGCACATGCCGCATCGCATCCGCTGTCGCATCGGGCGCTGTCGTATCGGGCGCGGGGGCATCGGGCTGATATGGCGCGTCTGTCGTCATTCCGTTCCTTCAGGGGTTAGGCTTACATTATATGGAAAATGACAGAAGGAATCAATAGTAAAGAACAACAACCAAGGCATTGTGAAATATTGATTATTTCATCCCCAGGGGCGTGCGGGGCTTTGCGGCGGGCGGCCGCCTTCCCACGGGGAATCGGGCGCGCGGCGCAGCGATACGGTCAGGTCGGGGACGGGCGCGCCGGTCGTGCGCGAAATCGCGGCGATGCGGTCCTCTATCCTCGGATGTGTCGCGAACAATCCCATGAAGGCGTGGCTGTTTTCAATGCACATCTGCTGCACATCGTCGGGCATGCCCGCAACCTTGTCCTGCCCGGAAATGCGCATCAGCGCGCGCATCATGGCTTCGGGGTTTTTGGTCAGCTCGACCGATCCCGCATCGGCCAGATATTCGCGCCGGCGCGATAGCGCAAAGCGGATCGCGATCGCAAACACATAGCCGACGGCGAGTATCGCAAACCCGATCAGCATCACGCCCATCGTGCCGCCGCTGTCGCGGTTGTTGCTGCGGCGCGCGTAGTAATTCGGGCGGCTGCCATACATCATGCTGCGGAAAACCATTTCGCACAGGAAGCTGATCATGCCGACGAAGATGACGGAGATAATCAGCAAACGCACGTCGCGGTTGGTGATATGCGACAATTCATGGCCGATCACGGATTCCAGCTCGTCGTCCTGCAACCGCTCGATGATGCCGCGCGTCAGGACGATTTTATAGCTTTTATCGTCGATGCCGGTCGCAAAGGCGTTGAGCGCCGGGCTGTCGATGATCTCGAATTGCGGCACCGGAATCCCGCGCGAGATGCAGAGGTTTTCCAGCATGTTGTAAATCTTCGGCATCTCGGCGCGCGTGATCGGCACCGACCCCGTCGCCGCGCGCATCATGCTGCCGTGAAAGAAATACGCGATGACGAACCACGCGCCCGCCGCCAGCACCGCCCAGTGCCCGTATTGCAGGATGCCGGAAACCGCCGCGCTCCATGCGCGCGCCGTATCGACGCTGCCCGGCTGCCCGCCCGAAAACGCGCCCAGCGCGCCGAAGAACGCGCCCATCATCAGCAGCAGCAGGACGGGAAAACCCATCAGCAGCAGCACCGATTTCAGCTGGTTGCTCCAGACATGTCCGGCAAAGCCTTCGGTCGCCAGCATCTCTTTTTCCCTTCCGAGTCCGTCGTTACGCGGTCATTTTAGAGTTATGCCGCGCCCTTGCCAAGGCAAGCGGCTGGTATATAAAACCATGATATATATGAATATTTGCATTTATTTCACGGTTTATATTGATTTGTGCGCTGCAATATTCCATATTTGAATTCCCGTTGGGCAGCATGATCGCCGCAACGCAAAGGCTTCCGCGCTTTTTGATAAAAGACTTCCACCTTTTCGCGGGGGGCCTGACCAGACACACGACTTTCTCAAAAAAGCCGCGCTCGATGGACAGGCGAACTATTTGCGTTTTTTGAAGGTTGCGCCGCCCGGCCAAACCCAAGACCCCGTTTCAAAGGGGCATAGGAAAGAAGAAACTGAAAATGATGAAAAACAAACTGACCGAAGACCGTGGCATTTTCGCAGCAGCACTGCCCGACATGCGCGCGCATTTCGAAACCGCCGCGAAATCCCCCAGCGACTATGCGTTCCTGCACCGCGCGATTGCCGAAGACCTGCGCGCCGCAGAAGTGCATGTGGAGCAGAACGGCGTCGAAGCCAGCGCCAAAGTGATCGACAACGCGCGTCTCAGCATCATCGCCATCTCCGAACAGCCGGAATTCTACGGCGTCATCGCGGGCGATATCGACCATGCCGCGAAAATCACCAACGCCTACGCGCAAAAACAAAAACTGGGCATGTAATCAATACAGCCCGAATGGAACGACCGGTCAGGGATCAGTTGCCGAAGCTTACTTTCGGCGCGTCCTTGACGGCCGCTTTCTCCGCCTCGCTCAATTCAAAAAACACTTCGTCCCTGAACCCCGTCATGCGCGCGATGATGACGGCGGGAAACTGCTGGATCGCGGTATTGTATTCGCTGGTCGCGTTGTTGAAGAAACGGCGCGCCGCCGCGATCTTGTTTTCGATGTCCGACAATTCGGATTGCAGCTGGCGGAAATTCGCGTCGGCCTTTAATTGGGGGTAATTCTCCGCGACCGCCATCAGTTTCATCACCGCCGCGCCCAGCGCCGCTTCGGCGGGCGCGCGTTCGGATATGGATCCGCCCTGCATGGCGGTTGCGCGCGCCTGCGTCACGGTTTCCAGCACGCCTTTTTCATGGGCGGCGTATCCCTTCACCGTCTCCACTAGGTTGGGCACCAGGTCGACGCGCAGCTTCAGCTGCACATCGATGTCCGAAAACGCGTTCTTGCGCCGCTGCGAAAGCGCCACGATGCGGTTGTAAAGCGAAATGAAAAGAATGACGACCGCCGCGATAACCGCCAGCAAAACCCATGAAGCATCCATGACAAACCTCTCCTGTTAAGCGCCTAACGCCTAACATGGGTCAAAAGAGCGGGATCTGCAAGTGTTACATCTTTGCCCGCGCGCGTTGCGCGCTTTTTACATCTCCGGCGAAGCCGGTGCGCGTTGCGCGCTTACACCTTCGGCGGCGCCGGAACGCGCGTCATGCCCTTGGGCGGGGCGAGACCGTTCGGGATATGCAGGAACTGCTTCAGTTTCTCGGCCGCTTTTTCGTTCTGTTCCCACAGCATCATGTAATCGGCGGGCGTCCAGCAATGCTTGTCCTTCACGTCCTGCTTCGCGCCCGCGCCGATCAAAAGCTCGATGACGTCCTTGCGCGACAGCATGCCGCCCGACACGGCCGCCGAATGAAGCGGCGTCCAGCCCTTGCCGTTGTTTTCGGCGTTCACGTTCGCGCCGGCCTTGATCAGCAGTTCTGTGATTTCGGTTTCGCCCCAATAAGCCGCCTGGTGCAGCGGCGTCAGGCCGTGATCGTCGGCGATATCGGGATCCGCGCCGTCGCGCAAAAGTTTTTTCACTTCCTTGATATTGCCGCTGCGCACCGCGCGATACAGTTTCGTTTCGCCGGCGCCGTTGCGCTTGTCGATGCCGTTGCCGGAAATCGAATTGAAAAATTTATTCAGACCCAACATGAAACCCTGTTCTCCCCATTCAAAGAATAGCGCAAGCAGCAGTTCACGGCAAATGTCCGCGCAATAAGAGAATAGAAAGGGGCTGATTAAATTTCCGTTAATGGCGCAGCGCAGCAAGCAAACGCAATAAAGATTGAAGATTCCGAAAATGATCTAGTCGATATAGAGACCGGTGCGCAGCTGCCGGATCGCCGACGGGCTGGTCGTGCGCTTGCCGGTTTCCTCGATGCGCGGATAATGTTTCGTGCCGGAAAGGTTGCCTTTTGCGAAGTCGCGCGCCGCGCTGTTCTTCGATTGCAGCACTTTATCCTGTAAAGATTTCGGCGCGTCGGCCAGCTTGTATCCGTCCGCCGCAAGCTTTCTGGCAAACTCGACGCGGTCATGGACAAGCGCCCAGCCCATCGCGCTGCCGCCCGCCGCCGCATCGAAAGAAATTTTTCCGCGCAGGAAACGCGGGCGCTGCGCTTCGGCATAGATCGCCAGTATTTCGGTGATGTTGCCGCTTTGCGCCACGCGCGCGAAGGCGTCCTTCAGCGACGCGGGTTTATCGCCCGCCAGCTCGTCGCGCCGCTTTTGCATGGCGCTCAGGCTGATGAGCGGCATGAACAGCTCGTCATCGGGCGTTCTTTTGGGAAAGCGCGCGCCGCCATTGGCCTTTGCCATCGCGCCGCGCACGGCGTCAAGGTAGCGCGCGATGGCGGGCTGCGTTTTTTTCACGTCGCTCCACAGCGCCATTTCCTCGATCACGCCAAGCGCGCGCCGGCGCCAGGCAAGGTCGATGGCCGGTATTTTTTCGGCGTCGGCGGTTTTATGCGCGTAAAGCGGATCAGCCTCCCACTGCATCAAATGGTGCGCGGCGTCGCGCTGGCCGGTCGCCGCCGCTTCCCACAGCGCGCGGTTCAGCGTGCGCTGCTCGAAATAAATCTCGTCTTGCAAAAATACCATCGCGGCGGTGTTGCCGGCGCCCGCCGCGCGTACGAAGACATCGTCCCAGTTATATTTTACGCCCGTCTGCGCGATGCGGCGATAGGCATCGGCGATCTGCCGCGCGTCCATTTCCGACAGCCTGGCGTTCAGCTGCGCGCGCGCCGGCGTAGAAGATCCTTTTTGCAGCGACAGGCCGATGGCGGTCAGCGCCGTAAACAGCGCGTCATGATGCTGCGCGGATTTTTTATCGTCTTCGGGGTCTTCCGCCGCGTCGCCGGTTTCGGGCGGCGGGTCCTGTTCTTTTTCATCGGCAACCGGCGGCGGCCGCAGCAGCGGGTGTTCCGGCGCGCGCGATTTCAGGTGGCGCCTGAAATTCCTGTCCTGCAAAAACAGCTCCTGCGTTTGCGCGTCGCCAAGGTCGAAGGCGATCTGCCCCTGCGCCGTTTCAAGGTCGAATGGCGCGTGGTGCTTCAGCAGCCGCGGGATAACGTCGCGCTGGTTCAGGTGCGCCGCGAAATGCAGCGCGGTCCAGCCTTCGGCATCGGCGCGCGCCAGGTTCACCAGCGGAGGCGCCGCCAGTATCTCCAGCGTCGCCGCCTGCCCGCGCGCCGCCGCCGCCATCGCGGGCGACAGCCCGTGGGCGTTCGTGAAATCGGGCAGCGTGTCGTGTTTGGACAGCAGCAGGTTCAGGTTCGCGGCATCTCCCTCCGCCGCCGCCCGCATGATCGCGGCGGCATAGCTGTTATCCAGCAGCCCGTTCAGCAGCGACACGCCCGACAGCGATGCGGGGTTGAAGGCGAGGGACGGATCCTTGCGCGGCGGCTTGCCGGCGGGCGGCCGCACAGCCGGATCGGGGGCGGCCGCGGCCGCAAGCGCCGCCAGCGACAGCGACGACGGCGCATTCATCGACGGCATCGCCGCCATGACACCCGCCGATGCCGCCGATGCGTTGAACGCGTCGCGCAACGACGGCGCGTGCGATGACGGAACGGTCGCGGGTTTATAGGGATGTACGGACGGTCTGACCTTGTCGATTTTCATGGTCAGGCAAGATAGCTAATAATACGGAAAACGTCCAATTTTATCGGCCAAGGGATTGTTTTCGCGATATTTTTTTAAAGAGTCGTCTGGCGCTTGGGCGGCGATTTTTTGCGGAAGCGTGCGGTTTGGGGCGCTGCCACCTGACGGTCGGTTGCCATTTTCGTCACGACGGGTTTTTTGCGGTTTTCGGCGGCGGCGGTGGCGGCGGGTGCCGCTGCCGTCGCGGCGGGGCCCGGCACCGGCATCGGCACGGGAAAGGGGGGTATCTGGCGTGAAGAAGGCTGCTGCGGCGTATTGATGTCGGCGCCCAGTTCGAGAAGCTTTTTCACCATCTCGGCATCGCTGTTCTTCACGGCATCCATCAGCAGGGTATCGGCGGACGCGGTGCTATTGAAAGTGCCCGTCAGGTTCATGGCGACATCCCGCCGGCCTTGCGCGTGAAGCGCGCGGGCTGCGGGGCGGAAGATCCGCCGGCAAGCGGCTGGCGCGCGGCCTGCGCCGCTTCCTGCCCTGCGCGCCCCGTCAGAATAGCGTCATGCGCGGGGCCCAGCTGCTCCCTCCATGCCGTCATCTGGATGCTTTGCAAAAAACGCCCCAGATGCAGCGGCACACGCCCGTCCTGCGCCAGTTTTTTGATGTCGCGCAGGTGCAGCGCGGCGGTCATCTCCGGATTGGGCGAATGGGTTTTGCGGTCGATCATGATCTGCGTGATCTGGCCGATGACGTCGCTATCGGTCAGCTTGCCGGCGTCGATCAGGTCGCAGATGCGGATGGCGTTTTTCGTGGCGCGTTCGGTCGTCATGCGGTCACCGTGTTGCGGTTGCGGGTAAAACTGGCGCGGGGCGGCGCCTTCAGCTGCGCATGGCCGCCTGCGGCGGCGGCAGCGACTTCCTGCCCTTGCGCCGCGCGCTGCTGCTCGCGCCAGACGGCGCTGTGTTCGTTCATCAGCTGCGTGAAATCGGGCGTATTCATG
>JADYYV010000069.1 GCA_020853455.1 Alphaproteobacteria bacterium
ATGCTTTCACTCAAGGAAAAGGCCGCCCTATCGGACGGCCTCTCCCTTAATACTTCGCTTCGATGATATTGCCCCAAGTGTTTCCGCACTTGGGGCTTTTTTTGTCTGCTTGTGTCCCGTGATCTGCAAACGAGACTAGCCCCAATTTATTTATCGTTCAATGCGGAATGTTGCGATAGACTGCAAAAAAATTTCACCGCATTTCCGAAAGGTTGCTGTCATGGCCGAGCAGGTAGTTGTCAAGAAACAGGGCGGATTTTTCTACGGCCTGTGGAATTTGCTCAAGGGCTTTTTGCTGATGATGGGCTTCTCTTTCTTCATCCTCGTCATCATGATCGGCGTCGCCATCGGACGCGCGATGGATGACAAGCCCGAAGCGCTGCCGTCGAAGATCCTGCTGACGTATACATTCAAGGCGGGCATCGGCGAAAAATTGCCGAAGCCGTCGGTCACGCAGCCTTTCGTCCACACGACCGCCACTATCCGCGATCTGACCGAGGCGCTGGAGGGTGCGGCCAAGGACGACCGCGTGAAAGGCTTCCTTGCGACGATCGAGGACGTGCAGTTCAGCGTGGCGCAGGTGCAGGAATTGCGCGACGCCATCGCCCACTTCCGCAAGGCCGGAAAATTCGCCTATATCTTCGGCGAAAGCTACGGCGAGATGTCGTCGGGCATGTCCGATTATTATTTTGCCTCCGCCTTCGGCCAGCTGTGGCTGCAGCCGGTCGGCATCGTCGGCATCACCGGCATTTCCGCGCAGGTTCCCTTCGTGAAGGGCACATTCGACAAAGTCGGCGTGACCGCGCAGTTCGGGCATAAGGGCCTGTATAAATCTGCCCCCGAAACCTACACCGCAACCGATATGAGCGCCCCGAACCGCATGGCGCTGACCGAAATGATCGGCGACCTGTCGCGCCAGATCGTCGGCGGCATCGCCGAAGCCCGCGGGCTGACTCCCGAAGGCGTGCGCCAGCTGGTCGATAACGCGCCGTATAACGACCAGGACGCGCTGAAGGCGAAACTGGTCGACAAGATCGGCTATCACGACGAAGTTCTGGCGGCGGCGCGCAAGGAAGCGGGCCTCGCCGAAAAAGACGATACGGTCGATCTCTCCGACTATTCGCCCGAAGCCAAGACCAAGCCGAAGGGGCTGCGCGGCTTCATCGACGAGGTCAAAAAAGAAGTCGAGAAAGAAGAACAGAAAAAAACCGGCGGCAAGGGCAAGCCCAAGATCGCGCTGGTGCTGGGTTCCGGCGAAATCGTCTCCTTCGGCGGCGCCCATGCCGGCATGGGCGACAGCGGCATCGAGGCGAATGACATCGTCGAGGCGTTCAAGGACGCGCGCGACGACAAGGATGTGGCGGCGGTCGTCTTCCGCATCGACAGCCCCGGCGGGTCGCCGACCGCGGCCGAAACCATCCGGCGCGCCGTGATCGAAACGCAAAAAGCCGGCAAGCCCGTCATCGTTTCGATGGGCGGCTACGCCGCGTCCGGCGGCTATTGGGTTGCAACGCCCGCCGACTGGATCGTCGCGCAGCCCGGCACCATCACCGGTTCCATCGGCGTTTTCGGCGGCAAATTCGTGTTCGCGGATTTGTGGAGCAAGATCGGCGTCAACTGGGTGACGATCTCTGAAGGCGCGCATGCGGGTATGTGGTCGTTCAACCGCTTGTTCACCGACGAGGAAATGGCGAAGTTCGAAGCGACGCTCGACAATATCTATGAGGCCTTCCTGCAGCGCGTGATGCAGGGCCGCAAGATGACGCATGACCAGGCCTTCAACGTGGCCGAAGGCCGCGCTTGGACCGGCGCGCAGGCCAAGGAACGCGGGCTGGTCGACGAACTGGGCGGCCTTGCGCGCGCGATCGAAGTCGCGAAAGAACGCGCGAAGATCGACCCGAAGGACGATACCGAGGTGGAGCAGTTCCCCGCCGAGGAATCGCCGCTCGACATGCTGCTGGATTTCGCGGGCAGCAAATCGTCGCTGAAGCCCAACCTGTCGATCACGCCGCAGCAGCTGCGCGAGATGATCGAACAACAGGCAACGGCGCTCCAGTCACAAAACCTGAAAGCGCCGGTCGTCGAGATCCGCTAAGCCGATTAGCTGTTATAGCCGTATTTGTCGCGGTTGCTGCTGCTGCCGCTGAACGCCTCGCGTTCGGTGTCGCGCATCTGTGACATCACCATGATGCTTTCCGCGCTGATGCGGTGCACGGATTTGCGGGTGTTCGTATAACCCGACTGCGGCAGATCGTGGTGGAAACGCGGGTCGTTCGACCAGATGATGTCGTCCTTGTCGTTCGCATCGTCGAAAACGGGAAGCACCTGCGCGGCCCTGACGGGGAGGGGTGTGCTTGAATAGTCGGCGGCGGCAGGTGCCTTGATGGAGCGCTTCGCGGTTTCGGTGTGTGAAGCCGAAGTGTCGGGGGTTTTTGCAGAGGCGTTTGTCGAAGGCCCATCGGAGAACTTTTTGTCGAACAGGTTATAAATTTCATCGAGCGAGCGGGCCTTGCCGGTCGCCTTGTCGTAGAACACGTTCTTGTTCGCGCGCGCCTGCGCGGGGAACAGTTTCGCGCCGATCGCGCTGCCGTCGTAATCACGGCAGTTCAGGAATTTGGTGGCGCCGCCCGCGCCCATGAAATGCGCCATATACATTTCGGTCGATCCGACATCGCCATCGGTGTTCTTTTGCAGATATGCCTTGTTCTCCGCGCTGTACGCGCCCGCCATCAATGCTGAAATTTCGGGGTTGTTGCGCAAGGACAGGATTTCTTTGCGGGCTGCCGCGTCATCGACGCAGCAACGGCCGTTCTTCACCTCGATCTTGTCGGCATAATCTCCCAGGCCGAAACGGTCGCCATGCTTCTTGACCATCGACAGCCATGTATCCTCGATAAACTGGTACAGGCCGGTCGCGGAGGAAGATTTTGACTTGGCGGTCGGGTTAAAGCTGCTCTCGGTGGAAGCTTTTTCCATCAGGAAGGTAAAATCTACCCCTGTCTTGCTGCTGGCCTTCTGGACCGCGCTAATGACTTGCGGGGATGCAACCCCCTGATACTATTGGGCTATTTTAGACGACAGCCCTGATAAAAATGATCCCATAACCGAAAGCTCCCTGATCCGCGGCCATTTTTGGCCTTCTTTATATGGATAACATTGCAAACCCTGTGCCAGACGGCTAAACCCCTGTTTTTACGTTAAGTGGATTGTCAGGGCAGGGGGCGGATGCTATAAAATCCATAACTACAAGACATATATAGACCTTAAAGGAAATGCCCATGTCCGCATCCGATGCCGACGATCTGGCGCGCCGTATCGAGGCTGCACGCGATTCAGCCGAGGTGGAGACGTTGTTCGACCAGCTGTCCGTGCTGTCTCCAGCCGAGCAAATGTCGGTCGTCAACCGCGTCGAACTCAACATCGTGACCGACTGGCAGCGCACAGCGCCCAAGCCGCACGAACTGGCGCAGTTGCGCATGGTGCTGGACGCCATCGAGCAGATGAAGGGCACGCCCACCGGCGATATGCTCCGCGCCGACATGGAAAGCGGCATGACCATCGCCGAAGAAGGGCAGGCGATGTCCGCCATGTTCCGCAAGATCCTCGATATCAAGGGCGACGCCGCCCACAGCCTTGTGAAGGCCTATGTGGAGGAAGAACGCAAACAACCCCTCGAAGACGTCGGCACCGCCTTTGGCCAGGCAAAACTGATGGTGACGGTCGAGGAGCGTGTGCAGCGCGAACGCGCCGCCAACATGCCGGCGCCCAACAACAATCCCCGCCGCCCCAATCGCGGCGGTTCTTTCGACCTTTAACAGCAGGAGATTTGCCTATGCCCGCATTCAACGCTGACGATTACACCCGACGCCTTGGCACCATCGGCACGCCGGAAGGCATCGACAAATTGTTCAACGACATCGCCAAGCTGCCGGAAGTTAACGCGCGCGCGGCATTGATCGCTATCGAACGCGCGATCGTGCATGACTGGCAATCCAGCGCGCCGACTGCCGAAGAACTGGCGCAGCTGCGCGAAGTAGTCGATGTGGTCGATGACCTGAAAGGCACCGAAGAAGGCAAGATGATCCGCGACCGCATGGACAGCGTGATGGGCGGCCATGAAGACGCGACCCGCACCCTGTCGCGCATCTTCGCCAATGTGGCCGAACTGCGCGCCGACAATGCGCATCCTCTGGTGAAGCTGTATGTGCAGGAAGAAGCGCGCATCCCGCTCGATGAAATCCACAGCGGCTTCGGTCAGGCGAAACTGATGGTCGCGGTGGAAGAGCGCATGCAGAACCTGCGCCCGGCCGCAAAGCCTGTCTCTGCGCCTAAAAAAGGCGGCGGATCGTTCGACCTCTAGGTTGATATTCATAAAGCGTCCCGCACGGGGGCTTTATATATGCGCCTGAAATGTTAATATTCCGGCAGTCCTTTATAAGGCTGCCGGAATTTTTTTGTGGAGTTCGCCAGATGTACACCGCACCGCTGAAAGACATGCGCTTCGTTCTTGATGAAATCGCAGGCATGGAAGAAATCGCCGCGCTGCCGGGATACGAGCATGCCAGCCCCGATGTGGTGGAGGCTGTACTGGCGGAGGCCGCACGCCTTGCAGGTGAAGTCTGGGCGCCGACGAACAAAAACGGCGACCTGCAGATGTCCAAACTGGCGGGCGAGACGGTAAAAACGCCGGACGGATTTAAAGACGCCTATACCCAGTTCGCGCAAGGCGGCTGGACGGGTGTCACCTGCGCGCCCGATCACGGCGGTCAGGCGCTGCCCCATGCGATCGGCATGGCGGTCGGCGAAATGTGGCAGGCGGCGAACCTTGCTTTGTCGCTCTGCCCGCTATTGTCCCAGGCCGCGATTGAAGCCATCGAAGTGCTGGGCACGCCTGCCGACAAGGCGAAATACCTGCCGAAAATGATTTCCGGCGAATGGACAGGCTCGATGCACCTGACCGAACCGCAGGCGGGCACCGACCTTGCCGCCAT
Organism: Alphaproteobacteria bacterium; assembly: GCA_020853455.1. GTDB lineage: Bacteria > Pseudomonadota > Alphaproteobacteria > Micavibrionales > UBA2020 > JAPWJZ01. The sequence goes on from JADYYV010000069.1 coordinate 4,992, forward strand.
CCGCACCGTCGCGAAAAAGAACGGCGACCATTATTTGATGAAGGGCCAAAAGATTTTCATCACCTGGGGCGAACATGATTTCACCCCGAATATCATCCATCTGGTCCTTGCGCGTGTCGACGGCCTGCCCGAAGGCAATGACGGGCTCGGCCTGTTTATCGTGCCGAAATTCCTGGTGAATGACGACGGCAGCATCGGCAAGCGCAACGATGTGCGGGCGGTGTCGCTGGAACACAAACTCGGCATCCACGGATCGCCCACCTGCGTCATGATGTATGGCGAAAACGACGGCGCGGTGTCGTACCTGATCGGCCAGCCGGGGCAGGGCCTGAAAAACATGTTCATCATGATGAACAATGCGCGTTTGGGCGTCGGGCAGCAGGGCGTCGCCTTGTCGGAAGCGGCATATCAACATGCTTTGCAATACGCCAAAGACCGCGTTCAGGGGATGAAGCTGGGCGATAAGTCCGGCAAGCGCGTCGCGATCATCGAGCATCCCGATGTGCGCCGCATGCTGCTGACGATGAAATCGAACACCGAAGCGTCGCGCGCGCTGGCCTATTACGCCGCCGGTATGATCGACCGTTCGCGTCATGCGGGCGACGAAGCGGCGAAGGCCTCCGCGTCCGCGCGCCTTGATCTGCTGGTACCGCTGGTGAAGGCCTGGGCGACCGACCTTGCCGTTGAAACGGCTTCTACGGGGCTGCAAATTCATGGCGGCATGGGGTTCATCGAAGAAACCGGCGCGGCGCAATATTACCGCGACAGCCGCATCCTGCCGATTTACGAAGGCACCAACGGCATTCAGGCGAACGACCTTGTGTTCCGCAAAGTACTGCGCGACGGCGGCGCGGAAGCGGCCAAGTTCATGGGCGAGATTAAAGCCTTTGCAAAAACGCTGACGCAAAAGCCAAGCGACGATCTGGATGTCATTCAGGGATCGTTGGTGAAGGCGGTGACTGCGCTGGAAGAAACAACGGCGTGGATGCTGGCGAATGCGAAATCGAACACCGACGCCATGGCGGCCTCCGCCGTGCCCTACCTGCGCCAGTTTTCGCTGGTGGCTGGCGGCTACATGATGGCGCGCATGGCGTCGTCGGCGCATGGCGCGCTGCATGGCGGCGATGATGCGAATTTCTACAACACAAAACTGATCACGGCGCGCTTCTTTGCCGAAGCGCTGCTGCCGCAGGTGCATGGCTTGTCTGCCCCCATCATGGGCGGGCAGAAAATGGCCTGCGCGATTGCCAACGACCAGTTTTAAACGGGATAGAAATCATTAGCCCTGCCATCCTTGTCATCCTGTCCGCGATCGTCCTGTTCGCCGGATTTACGCCTTATGTGCGCGCAGCCTTGCGCGGCGAGGTGAAGCCGCATGCGTTTTCATGGTTGATCTGGTTTATCCTGACCATCATCGCGGCATCCGCCCAATATGCGGAAGGCGGCGGGGCGGGGGTGATACCGACGGTGATCGGCGCCTTCACCTGCCTCATCCTTTGCTATATCGGGTTCAGGCAAGGCACGCGCAATATCACGAAGGCGGATCAATACGCGCTGGCCGCCGCGTTTCTCACGCTGCCGCTTTGGTATTTCACGTCTGATCCGTTCTGGTCGGTAGTTCTGATCGTCGTAATCGACGCTATCGGGTTTTTCCCGACCTTCCGCAAATCATGGGCAAAGCCCGACGAAGAAAGGGCGCTTGCCTATTTCCTGTTCGCCATTTCAACGATTATTTCAATTTTCGCGCTGGCGCAATGGACGGCAACGACGCTGCTGTTCCCGGTGTATATGTGCCTGATCAATTTCACGATGTGGGCGTATCTGCTCGCACGCCGCCGGATGCTCAGGCCCTAGGCGTGGACCATTTACTGACATCCCAGGGATCGACCTTCGGCGGATAGATCGTGCCGCGCTGATGCTGCGCGGGCGGATCGACGCGCAGGATGTCGCCCGCGAACTGGCGTTCGATGCGCTGCATGGTTTCTTCGGTGCAGGAAATGGCGACCGTGCCCGCGCCGGCAACGGGATTCTGCGCATTGCCCTTCTGCATGTCGCCCTGCCGCTGCAGCCAGCGGTCGAGCGTCGCGGCGAATGATGCGGCCTGCGCGGCGGTATCGGCTTGTGGCTTCGTCAGCGTGATCGTAAAGGCCTGCAAATCGCGTTGCGGCGGCTTGTTGAACTGGTCTTTGATCTTGCGCTTGAACAGGGACATCGCGGGTTTCTCCGGTTGATGGCGCGATTGTAGTGTCTTTTCATATTCAGTCAAGCCTGTGGCAATGTTGCGCCGCAGCAGAAATTTAGCCCGTTTACAAGGGGTTAGGGTTTTTATACGCTTGATCATCCTTGGCGGGATAACGGGTGGCAGCAATCAAAAGGCGGCCATGAAGTTCGAAGACGGTTTTCATTTCAATGAATATCCCTGCGCCTCCGGCAAACCGGACGCGCTGATCATCCTGCTGCACGGCTACGGCAACCATCCCGACATGTTCAAGGAACTGCCGCCTGCGATCCAGAAAGAATGGCCGAATGCCGATGTGCTGGTGGTGCGCGGCCCCATAGGCGTTGGCGCGGACAAGCAGCGCCTTGCCGAACACGGCGTACCAGACGCCGAAGATTTATACACCTGGTACAAGACAGAAAAAAATCCGGAAAAACAAATCGAACTGGCGCTGAAGCATTTGTTCAATCAGGTGCCGGTCGTGGATGAGCTGAACGCATTCACCGATGCGCAACTGGCGAAACGCGGTTTGAAAGATGACGGGCTTGTACTCTATGGCTTTTCGCTGGGCGGTGCGATGGTGGTGCAGATGGCAACAAGGCGCGGCGCGGAATGCGCGGCGGTTGTCTGCCATTCAGGCCCTGTATTCCCGATTGTCGGCCCGAAATCGAAACCATCGACTATGCTGCTGATGGGCGATCAGGACGAAATTTTTTATACCACCAGCCGCCATGTGGAGAAGAAACCGAAACCGCGCGGCAAGCTGGGCAAAGTGTTCGACAAGGCGCTCAACCGCATCAGCGTGCATTACAACGCGTCGCTCATGCGCCTGAAACGCGCCGGCCTGCCGGTCGAGGGCGTGGTGATAAAAGGGCTCAGCCATACGATCAACGAAGAGTCGTTCACCAAGACGCTCGATTTCATCGTCAAGAAACTCAAGAAATAAAAAATCCCCGGCTTGCGCGCGGGGATTTTTTTAGTTCAAGCAAAGCCGTATCAGGGCTTGGGCGCTTCCGGCGTTTTCGGCGCAGCAGCGTCTTTTTTCGCGTGATGCGGGCAGGTGTCGTTCGCCGCATGTTTGTGATGGTGCTCATGGCCGTCTTTTTTCGATTTGTCGGCGAAATCTTTTTTGCAGGTGCCTTTGCATTTATGTTCTTTGCTCATCGTGAATCTCCCTTCAGCGTTAAACCTTAGTGCTGGATAAAGCATACGACTCGTTTGCGCGCAGGGCTAGAGCGAGAATTTGCCCTCATCCGGTTATGAAAATCGTTGTTTTCATTTATTACTATGCCGGTGACCGCTAGGATGAATTTCGAAAAACCATGCAAACACTCACCGACATATATGACCAGAAACTAAAGGCGGGCGTGATCGCCCCCGATCCCGACCAGCAGCGCGCGGTCGCGGCGCTGGAACAGCTGCGCGCGGCGCTGGCGGAATCAAAACCGGCGGGCTGGTGGCCGTTTGGCAGGAAACCCGCGGCGCCGAAGGGCTTCTACCTTTATGGCGGCGTCGGGCGCGGCAAATCGATGCTGATGGACATGTTTTTCGCGGCGGCGCCCGTCGATAAAAAACGCCGCGTCCATTTCCATGCTTTCATGCTGGAGGTGCATGACTTCATGCATGAACGCCGCCAGCATCGCCGGGAACAGGACCGCATCGACGGCGATCTGATCGCGGCCGCGGATAAAATCGCCGGTGAAGCGCGATTGCTGTGCTTCGACGAATTCCAGGTCAAGGATGTGGCGGATGCCATGATTATCGGGCGGCTGTTCACCGCGTTGTTCGCCCGCGGCGTCACCGTCGTCATGACATCGAACATCCTGCCGGACGATTTATACGCGGGCGGTTTGCAGCGCGAATTGTTCCTGCCGTTCATCGAATTGCTGAAACAGAACCTGACCGTTTTCTCGTTTACCGGCGATACAGATTACCGGATGCGCAAGCTGCGGGACCTGCAGGTTTATTTCTGGCCGCATGACAGCGATGCACATGCGCAACTGGATAAAATCTTCAAGACCATCTCGGATGGCGGCGAAGGCGCGCCGTTCGAGATCGCCGTCAAGGGGCGCATCATTCATGTGCCGCGCGCGGCGAAGGCGGTTGCGGCATTTACCTTCGCCGAATTGTGCGAACAGCCGAAAAGCGCTCTGGATTACCTGGAACTGGTCAAGCGGTTCAAGGTCGTAGTGGTGGAAAAAATCCCCCGCCTTGACGACATGAAACGCGATGCCGTGACCCGCTTTATAACGCTCATCGACACCCTATATGATAACCATGCGATGATCGCCATTTCCGCAGCCGCCCCGCCGGATAAGCTTTATACCGGCGCGGACCTTGCACAGGTGTTTGAACGCACGGTCAGCAGGCTCATGGAAATGCAGTCGAGCGCCTATAGGGATTCTTGATAATGATCGGCTTTTTTAAAAAACTGTTCGGCCGGAAACCCGCTTTCAAGCAGCCTTACCAACTGCCCGCGAACGCAGCCGACATCGTCGTGCCCGATCGCGCAGGGAATGATGCGGCGAATCCCGATGCCGATATACGCATCGCGCTGGCCGACAGGCTCGTGAAACTGCTGCCTGCCATTGAAACCGAGGCGCATAGCGAATTATACGGCTTCGCCGTGCAGGCGCTGACGGCGCTGGCGCAGGATGAAGTTTTGAAAGTGCGGCGCGCGCTGTCGACCGCTCTCCGCGACTATGCGAAGGCGCCGCCCGCCGTCGTTGCGCGGCTTGCCCGTGATGTGGAGCGTGAAATCGCCGAACCTATCCTGCGCCACTGTATCGCGCTGGAAGACAGCGTATTGCTGGAAATTCTGGCGGGGCACCCGGAACCCTGGGCGATTGCCGCGATCGCAGCGCGCCCGACTGTCAGTGAAAAAGTGACCGACGCGGTGTTCAGGGCGGGGGATATCATCGGCACGGCGCTGATGATCGGCAATCAAGGCGCGCAGATTTCGCGCGATACGCTGCAGGCAATTGTCGACGGCGCCCGCCGCCATGCGGAATGGCAGCGCCCGCTGGCGCTCAGCCCGCATCTGGATATCGACCTTACGCGCGAGCTGACGGGCTTTGTCAGCGAAACGATCCTCGATGTGCTGAAAAACCGCAGCGATCTTGATGCCGCCACTCGCCTTGGCGTGGTGTCGATTGTGGAACGGCGCATTGCCTACACAAAAAATGACGGCGGCGCGAAAACGCCCGCAGAAAAAGTGGAGCGTTTTGCGCGCGACGGACGACTGACGCCCGAATTGGTGCATGATGCGCTGGCCTGGCAGGAACGCCCGTTTGCCGTACAGGCCATGGCGAAGATGGCAGGCCTGCCGGTTGAAACGGTTGAGCGTATTCTGGGCGCGGGGGCGAAGCCGATCGTCGCGCTGTGCTGGAAAGCCGGTTTTCCCGCCCGCATGTGCGTCGATGTGCAGCGTCTGGCGGGCCGGGTGCAGCCCAAAGACCTTTTATACCCCAAAGGCGGCACCGAATACCCCCTGACCCCCGATGAAAGCGCATGGCAGCTTGAGTTTTTCGGGATCAAAAAATAGAATGGGGCAAAGGGAAGAAGATATGTCCGATGCCGTGCGCGACATGCGCGCCCTCGCCCGCAAGGGCGACACCAAGGCGATGATCCAGCTGTCCGACTGGTATTACCAGGGCGCGGAGGGGCTCGACCCGTCCCATATCAAAAGCTTCGAATGGCTGCTGAAGGCCGCCGAGACGGGTGATGGTTTCGCCCAGAATGCCGTCGCCATCCGCTATGAAAGCGGCGACGGCGTCAACAAGGACACGGGCAAAGCGTTCGACTGGTATATCAAGGCCTTCAGCGCGGGCAGCCCCGAGGCCTGCTTCAATCTCGGGCTGATGTACGAATTGGGCGATCTTGTCGAGAAAAACGACGTCAAGGCGGCGGCTTTCTACGAGGAGGGCGCGCAACGCGGATCGGCCGTATGCCAGCAAAGCCTTGCGTTCAAATACCTGCACGGCATCGGCATCCATTCCGACCCGCAGCGCGCGATGGAATTGCTGGAACTGGCGGGGCAGGGCGGGTGCGGCAGCGCGATCGAAACGCTGGGCACGCTGTATCTTGCAGGAGACATCGTGCCGCGCAACCCGGAAATGGCTTACGACTGCTTCCTGCGCGCGCTGGCGCATTTCGATACGGATCTGGCGGTATCCTCGGGTGATACGCCGCTGCTGGTGGCGCTCTGCATGTTAACCGGCACGGGCTGCAAGATGGACCGCAAGGGCGGCGCTGAAATACTGCGCCGCGCGGCGGATGCCGGAAACCTGGTTGCGGCCGAGGCGTTACGCGACCGCGTGGTGCGCGATCCGCTCATCCATATCTGGTTTTCGGGCACGGATTCCTTTGCGAAAAACCGCCATGCGGAATGGGATATCACCAATATGCTGATCTCGAAATTCGCCTAAGGCGCGGGCGGGCGTGATGCTGCGCGTGGCGGGGCGGGTGGTTGCTTCGTCTCCGCCATCGCCAGCCATTTTTCAAAACTGTTGTCGTCGAGCGGCGCGTAATTCGCGGTCCAGTGGCTGGCGCGGTCGCTGCCGGGATCCCATGTGCCGCAATCCCACACGATGTTGTCGATATGGTCGATCACCAGTTCGTGGTGATACGGCTCGTAGTACAATACCTCGCCCCCTTCGCGCGCGAGAAAGACGACGTAATGCCCTTCGCCCTCCTGCATGATGTTCGCAATCGCAACGCCGCCCGTATAGGTATGCGCGCCGGTTGTTTCCAGCGGCGCGAAAACGCCGCCCAGCGTCGCCATGCGCTCCTGCGGCGTGCCGGTGTCGGGGTCCGGGTTCAGCGCGGCGCGGATTTCTGCGTATGTGCCATCCGCGCCATAGATGCGCCCGACCGTCGTCAGGCAGGCAGGCCCGCAAGAATGATCGTCCAGCTGGCGCTGGAAAAAATCATCACCGTCCGTTCCCGTCAGGGGAATTCTTTTGGGGGCATAAGAGGGCATGGCAAAAGACTACCATGCACGCCATGTTTGACAAGAAGCGCGATATTTTCGATACGTTATGAGTAACGACACGCGAAAAATCGTATCCTATTATCCATAAAAATCATTGAAAATGAAGAATTCGTTTATAAAATAGCATCGTCTTAAATATCTGGAATAATTTGAAAAATTTGAATTTCATCGAAATCCGGTTTTATAAAAATGCGCTATGTAAATATTTATATAACATAATAAAATGATTTTTGTGGCTTTGCACAAAAATGCCTCGATCCCGCCCTATACACTGCACAAAAAAGTGTTAGCTTAAGCCTCGGTCCTGATTCCTTATAAATAAGATCAGGCAAAAATTTTTAGGGAAACGCAAACATGTCTCGCAAAAAAATCGCCCTCGTCGGCGCAGGTCAAATCGGTGGAACGCTGGCGCTGCTGGCCGGCATGAAAAATCTTGGCGACATCACGATGGTCGATATCGCCGAAGGCGTGCCGCAGGGCAAGAGCCTCGATATCGCGCAGGCGGCCCCGGTCGAAGGCTTCGATGCGACGATGACCGGCAGCAATGATTACGCCGCCATCGCGGGCGCCGATGTTGTCATCGTCACCGCCGGCGTTCCGCGCAAGCCCGGCATGAGCCGCGACGACCTGATCGGCATCAACACCAACATTATCAAAAGCGTCGGCGAGAACATCAAGAAACACGCGCCCAACGCGTTTGTTATCGTCATCACCAACCCGCTCGACGTGATGGTCGGCATCATGCAGGAAGTCACCGGCTTCAAGCACAACATGGTGGTCGGTATGGCCGGCGTGCTGGACAGCGCGCGTTTCCGCCACTTCCTGGCGGATGAATTCAAGGTTTCGGTCGAAGACGTCTCCGCCTTCGTGCTCGGCGGCCACGGCGATACGATGGTGCCGCTGACCCGTTATTCGACTGTCGCCGGCATTCCGCTGCCCGACCTCGTGAAAATGGGCTGGACGACGCAGGACAAGCTGGACAAAATCGTGCAGCGCACCCGAGACGGCGGCGCCGAAATCGTGGCGCTCCTCAAAACCGGTTCGGCTTTCTACGCGCCGGCATCTGCCGCAATCGCGATGGCGGAAAGCTTCCTGCTTGATAAGCGCCGCGTACTGCCCTGCGCCGCATACTTGAACGGCGAATACGGCATTAAGGGGCTTTATATCGGCGTGCCGGTCGTGATCGGGTCGAAGGGCGTGGAAAAAATCATCGAAGTGAGCTTCACCGCCGATGAAAAAGCGATGTTCGACAAATCGGTCGCCGCCGTGAAAACGCTGTGCGAAGCCGCGAAAAACATCAAGCCCGCAACGGCCGCGTAACCAAATCATGGCGAAAAGCTTCGCACCGTCCGGCTATTCTTCCGTTTCCCCCTATATCATGGCTGCGGACGCGACGCGTCTGATCGGCTTTTTGAAGGAAACGGCGGGGGCGGAACTGCGGCGCGAGCCCATGCGGCGCGACGACGGCAGCATCAAGCATGCCGAATTGCAGCTGGGCGATACCGTCATCATGATATCGGATGCGACTGCGGAATATCCTGCGGGCAAATCCATGACTTATATTTACGTCAAGAACGTCGATGCGGCACATAAAACCGCGCTCTCGCTGGGCGCGGTCGAAGTGATGCCCCCCACCGACTGCGACCATGGCGAACGGATGGGCGGCGTGACCGACCATTCGGGCAACCAGTGGTGGTTTGGCGAACCCATCCAGAAAACAGGGAAAGAAAAATGAACATTCATGAATACCAGGCCAAGGAACTGCTGAAAGCGCGCGGCGTGCCCGTGCTGAAGGGCGGTGTCGCCTATACCGCCGAAGAAGCGGTCGAAGTCGCGAAAAAACTTCCCGGCCCGATCTATGTCGTGAAGGCGCAGATCCATGCAGGCGGCCGCGGCAAGGGCGGCGGCGTGAAAGTCGTCAAGTCGCTCGACGATGTGCGCGAAGCGGCCAAAAAAATGATCGGCATGCAGCTGGTCACGCACCAGACCGGCCCGCAAGGCCAGGAAGTGCGCCGCATTTACGTGGAAGAAGGCTGCGATATCGCCCGCGAGCTTTATCTTGGCATCCTCATCGACCGCGCGACGTCGCAGGTCACCATCATGTCCTCGACCGAGGGCGGCATGGATATCGAGGAAGTCGCCGAAAAGCATCCTGAAAAAATCGTCAAGACCGTCATCGACCCCGCTATCGGCTTCCAGTCGTTTCAGGGCCGCCAGATCGCGTTCTCGCTGGGGCTTGAAGGCAAGCAGGTCGGCAAATGCGTCGAAGTGGTGTCGGCAATGTACAACGCCTTTGTCGCGCTCGACTGCTCGATCGTCGAAATCAACCCTCTCGTCGTGACCAAGACGGGTGACGTACTGCCGCTGGATGCGAAATTCAACTTCGACGACAACGCGATGTTCCGCCACAAAGATGTGGAAGAGCTGCGCGATATCGCCGAGGAAGACCCTTCCGAAAAACGCGCGAAAGACGCGGAAATTTCCTACGTCAAGCTGACCGGTAATATCGGTTGCATGGTTAACGGCGCGGGCCTTGCCATGGCGACGATGGACATCATCAGGCTGTATGGCGGCGACCCCGCCAACTTCCTCGATGTGGGCGGCGGCGCGACCAAGGAGCGTGTGGCGGAAGCGTTCCGCATCATCCTGTCCGACCCGAACGTGGAAGGCATTCTCGTCAATATCTTCGGCGGCATCATGCGCTGCGACGTGATCGCGGAAGGCATTATTACTGCTGCCAAAGAACTCGGCCTCACCATGCCGCTCGTTGTGCGCCTTGAAGGCACGAACGTGGAAAAAGGCAAGAAACTGCTCAAAGAATCCGGCCTTGCGATCCTCGCAGCCGATAACCTCGCTGACGCCGCTCAAAAAGTCGTCAGCACCGTCAAAGCGGAGGCTGCATAATATGTCTGTTCTCGTTGGTAAAGAAACCCGCGTCATCTGCCAGGGCTTCACGGGCGCGCAAGGCACGTTCCATTCGGAACAGGCCATCGCCTATGGCACCAAAATGGTCGGCGGCGTTACGCCCGGCAAAGGCGGCACGAAGCATCTCGACCTGCCCGTCTTCAACACCGTGCGCGACGCGGTGAACGACACGGGCGCGAATGCCTCCGTCATTTACGTTCCGCCTCCCTTTGCGGCGGATGCGATCCTTGAGGCGATCGACGCGGAACTCGCGCTCGTCGTCTGCATCACCGAAGGCATTCCGGTGCTCGATATGGTGAAGGTGAAACGCAAGCTGGAAGGCTCGAAAACCCGCCTGATCGGCCCGAATTGCCCCGGCGTCATCACCCCCGGCGAATGCAAGATCGGTATCATGCCCGGCCATATCCACAAACGCGGCAAGATCGGCATCGTGTCGCGCTCCGGCACGCTTACCTACGAAGCGGTTGCGCAAACGACCGCCAACGGCCTCGGCCAGACGACCTGCATCGGCATCGGCGGCGATCCCGTCAACGGCACGAACTTCATCGATGCGCTGTCGCTGTTCCTGAACGACCCCGAAACCGAAGCCATCCTGATGATCGGCGAAATCGGCGGCTCGGCCGAGGAAGAAGCGGCGGAGTTCTACGCGAAATCGAAAGTGAAAAAACCCATCGCCGGCTTTATCGCCGGTGCGACGGCTCCTCCCGGCCGTCGCATGGGCCATGCCGGCGCGATCATCGCGGGCGGCAAGGGCGCAGCGAAGGACAAGATTGCGGCCATGAAGGCGGCGAACTTCGTCGTTTCCGAAAGCCCCGCGGGCCTCGGCGACGCCGTCATGAAAGCGATCAAAGCGGCATAATCTGCAAGAAAGAACGATACAATGTTACAGCGCGACGCCCTCAGTGTCCTCACCGCCGCCGGCCCCGATTATATCGCCGAGCAGTATGCACGTTTTGCCAAGAATCCCGGCAGCGTGGATGCCAGCTGGGCCGATCTTTTCGGGTCGCTGGGCGACGAAGCCAAATTGCTGGTGAATGAACTGAGCGGCGCGAGCTGGACGCCCGCCCCTGAAAAACTCGCGGCTGTCCTTTCTACGCCTGCAAATACCGATGAAGCAAAACCCGTAGCGAAAGCAGACAAGGGCGCGAAAGCAGCCCCCGGTGTCGATGCGAAAGCCGTTGTATCAGACTCGCTGCGTGCGTTCCTGCTGATGCGCTCATATCAGGTGCGCGGCCACCTGATGGCCGATCTTGATCCGCTGGGACTGATGGAGCGTAAATACCATCCGGAACTCGACCCGAAAACCTATGGCTTCACCGATGCCGATATGGACCGCCAGATCCATATGGGCGGCGCGCTGGGCGTCGATACCGCTTCGCTGCGCGATATCGTGAAGCTGTTGCAGGAAACCTATTGCGGCACCATCGGCGTCGAATTCATGCATATTCAGGATCCCGAACAAAAGGCCTGGCTGCAGGATAAATTCGAAAAAACCCGCAACTCTCCCGTCTATCCGGTTGCCGAGCGTAAACGCTTCCTTGAACGCCTGACGGCGGCCGAAGGGTTTGAAAAATTCCTCGATACCAAATTCACCGGCACCAAGCGCTTCGGCGTCGAAGGCGGCGAAAGCGTTATTCCGGCGATCGAAGAAGTCATTCATCGCGGCGCGCAGCTGGGCATCAAGGAAATCATCCTTGGCATGGCGCATCGCGGCCGCCTGAACGTGCTGACCAACGTCATGAGCAAGCCGTTCACCGCCATGTTCTCCGAATTCCAGGGCACGCCCGCAAAGCCGGACGATGTGCAGGGATCCGGCGACGTTAAATACCATATGGGTACGTCCTCGGACCGCGATTTCGGCGGCAACACCGTGCATATGTCGCTGGTGCCGAACCCGTCGCATCTTGAATTCGTCGATCCAGTCGTCGTCGGAAAAACCCGCGCTAAACAGGCGATGCACAAGGACAGCGAGCGCCAGAAAGTGCTGGCGATCCTGATTCATGGCGACGCGGCCCTGTCCGGCCAGGGCATTGTGCCCGAGACACTCATGATGTCCGACCTGCCGGGCTACCGCGTCGGCGGCACCATGCATGTGGTCATCAACAACCAGATCGGCTTCACCACCGCGCCGCTCTATTCCCGTTCCGGCAGCTATTGCACGGATGTCGCGAAAATGATCCAGTCGCCGATTTTCCACGTGAACGGCGACGATGTGGATGCGGTGATGCATGTCGCGCGCATGGCGATCGAATTCCGCCAGCAATTCAAGAAAGACGTCTTTATCGACATCATCTGCTATCGCCGCCACGGCCATAACGAGTCTGACGAACCTGCATTCACGCAGCCGCAGATGTACAAAGTCATCAAGGACAAAGCAACCACGCGCACCGTTTATGCGCAAAAACTGGTGGCCGAAGGCGCGCTGACGCAGGATGAAGCCGACAAGATCTATGCCGATTTCAACGCGAAGCTGGAAAAAGAATTCCAGGCTGCGACCAGCTACAAGCCCAACCGCGCCGATATGCTGGAAGGCCATTGGAGCGGCTTGAAACAGGCCTATGGCGAGGAACGCTCCGGCGAAACCTCCGTCACCAACGAACTTGCGCAGAAAATCGGCCGCGCGCTGACGACGCTGCCCGCAGGGTTCGACCTCAATTCGAAAATCGCCCGCCAGCTGGAAGCGAAAAAGAAAATGTTCGAAACCGGCGAAGGCTTCGACTGGGCGACGGCGGAGGCTCTGGCCTTCGGCGCGCTTGCCTGCGAAGGCCACCGCGTGCGTCTGTCCGGCCAGGATTGCGGCCGCGGCACGTTCTCCCAGCGCCATGCCGCGCTGACCGACCAAACCCACGAATTCCGCTATATTCCGCTGAACAATATCGATGCAGGTCAGGCAAAGTTCGAAGTGCATGACAGCCCCCTGTCCGAAGCCGCCGTCATGGGCTTTGAATACGGCTATTCCACGGCGGATCCCAACGCGCTTGTGTTGTGGGAAGGCCAGTTCGGCGACTTCGTCAACGGCGCGCAGGTGTTGATCGACCAGTTCATCGCATCCGCCGAAACGAAATGGCTGCGCATGTCGGCGCTGGTACTGCTGCTGCCGCACGGTATGGAAGGGCAGGGGCCTGAACACTCCTCCGGCCGTCTCGAGCGTTTCCTGCAGCTTTGCGCGGAGGATAACTGGCAGGTGCTGAACTGCTCCACCCCCGCCAACTATTTCCACGCACTTCGCCGCCAGCTGCGCCGCGACTTCCGCAAGCCGCTGGTGCTGATGACGCCGAAATCGCTGTTGCGCCATAAACTGTGCGTGTCGAACCTGAAAGAAATGACGGGCGACACGCGTTTCCACCGCGTCCTGCCGGAAACCGCGACCAACCTTGATAAAGACATCAAGCGTGTCGTGCTGTGCAGCGGCAAGGTGTATTACGACCTGCTGGAAGCGCGCGAAAAACGCGGCGTGAAAAACATCGCGATCGTGCGCCTCGAGCAATTCTATCCCTTCCCGGAAAAACCGCTGGCGGACGAGCTGAAAAAATATCCGAACGCGCAGATCATCTGGTGCCAGGAAGAGCCGGAAAACCAGGGCGCATGGATGTTCCTCGACCGCCGCATCGAAGGCGTGCTGAAAGGCATCAAGCACAAGGCTGGCCGCCCGTCCTATGTCGGCCGCCCCGAAGCCGCTGCGCCCGCGACCGGATCGCTGAAAACGCATAACACAGAACAAGAGGCGCTGCTGACCGCCGCGCTGACGC
>JADYYV010000070.1 GCA_020853455.1 Alphaproteobacteria bacterium
ATGATCATGATGCTTTGCAGGCCCATGATGTAATGCGATGAATTGAACATCAGGTTGTTGCTTTCATCTACCGTGAAACCGGTGAGCGTCGCCCATTTCAGCGTGTCGGAACCCGCAGAAAACGTCTCCTGCTTGTTGTCGAGGCTGATGTCTTTGTAGATTTTTTCCAGTTCTTCCTTCATGCGTTCTTCGGTCATCGACAGCAGGAAGTCGCGCTCCGCCTTCAGGAAGGTGATTTCGGTTTCATAGGTGTCGCCGGTGTCGATATCGACGCGGCGCACGCGCGCGATTTCACCGATCGCGCCGAATTTGGGCGGGTTTTCAAGGAAGGGGATCGGGTCTTTCTGGTCGGCCCAGATCGTGACGCCGACAGGCGCGTCGGGCAGGTCGATGCTGTATTCCGCTTCGTTGTGGATGTAGGTGTAAGTGCCTTTATCGATGAAAGCTTCGCTGCGGCCGGCCATCAAACCGTAAAGGCATGCGGCAAAAAAGGCGGCGTAAAAGGACAGCTTGGCAATACGGTTCATGGTGAAATTCCCCCACAGCGATATCTGTTATTCTAGCATAGCGAAAGTAAAAGAGGAGTGTCTGCTTTTAAGGTTTCCAGCTTGCCGGATCGGCCTGCGCCTGATTTCCATTTAACATATTCTTTACCTCGTGCGGCTGCCCGTCCTTAAAGGGCGGGAACCAGACATACGGAATGCCTTTTTTCTCGGCATAGGCCAGCTGCGTCTTGATCTTGGCGTCGCGGTGATACATCTCCACGTTCAGGCCTTTGGCGCGCAGGATTTGTGTGGTGGCGGAAACTTCCGCGCGGCGCGATTCCTCGGGCAGCACCACCAGCACCTGCGTCGGCGCTTTCTGGCCGGGCTTGATTGCGCCCTGGTCCATCAGCAGGCCGAACAGGCGGGTGAGACCGATCGAAACGCCGATGCCGGGCAGTTTTTGGTTGATAAAGGAACTGGCAAGGTCGTCATACCGCCCGCCGCCGCCGATAGCCATCGGGTTGCCTTCGCGAAAGCGTGCCTCCACGACCGTGCCCGTGTAGTAATCAAGCCCGCGAATGATGCCCAGATCGGCGATCACGCCGCCCTTGGGCAAGTGTTTCAGGTTGTCGGTGACAAAGGTAAGTTCGTTCAGTCCTTCCGTCAGCAGGTCGGACGTCACGCCCAGCGATTTCACCTGTTCGGCAAAGGTGGAATCCGGCGTCTTGATGTTCACAAAGGCCAGCGCCTTCTGCGCGACAGCGTCGGGCACGCCGGCTGCGGCCAGCATTTTCAGCACGCCTTCCGCGCCGATTTTATCCAGCTTGTCGAGCGTGCGGGTGATCACGCCCGGTTCGTTGATGCCTAATCCTGCAAGGAAACCCATGATGATCTTGCGGTTGCTGATGCGCAGCTCCACGGGCGGAATATCCAGCGCCTGATACGCCTCGAACAGCACGGCGGGCAGTTCCGCGTCGAAGTGCAGCGGCAGGTCGTCGATATTCACGACGTCGATATCGCATTGGTAGAATTCGCGGTAGCGGCCCTTCTGCGGGCGCTCCCCGCGCCATGATTTCTGCATCTGGTAACGCTTGAACGGAAAGGTCAGGTTGCCGAAATGCTGCGCCACATATCGCGCCATCGGCACGGTCAGGTCGAAATGCAGCGCAAGGCGCGCTTCCTTGTCGTTCTCCTCCGCGTGCAGTCGGGTGAGGGTGTAAATTTCTTTCTCGGTATCGCCACCCTTGGCGAGCAGCGCGTCGATCTCCTCGACCGACGGGGTCTCGATGTTGCAGAAACCGTAGCTTTCGAAAACCTTGCGGATTTTGTCCATCCATTCCAGTTCCACCGCGCGGTATTCCGGCAGCCATTCGGGGAAGCCGCTGATGGTTTTTGGTTTGTGGATTTTGTTTTCTGACATATGACAATTCCTGTGTTAACGGGTGCTTAAGTCCCGCGCGGGTATCTTGAAGATAGAGGATAAAAACTGCGAAGTTAATCCCCGTTCAGGAAATTATGCGCCATATATCTCTCAACACCATCTTTGCCGCCTTGATCCTGCTCATGCTCGTCGGCATCGGCGTCAAGCTTTATTTCAACCAGCAAGACATCGACCGGATGCGGCGCGAGGGCACGCTGGCGCAAGCCGACCTTCGGGGCAGCCTGTTCACCTCCCGCAACCAACTGGGGGCGAAGATCGATACGCACGCTGCCGCGACCGGCGAAGCCTTGCAAACGATCGCCAATAATATCGAGACCGCGGACAGGCACGGCCGGGAGGCTGCGGCGATGGCGGCTGCAAATACCGGGCAAAAGTTTGACGCTGTCGACAAGCGTTTCGGAAGTGTCGAGAGACAACTGGGGGAAGTTAACCGGAAGATCGATGGTGTGACCGACATGCTCGAACCGGTCTTCCGGCAAAAACAGCTGGATTACTACAAGTATCTTGTGGCTGATCTGCCCGCGGCAGCCGCCCCAGCCATGAAAATCATGATGGACCTCATGCAGCGCGACAAGCTGCCTGTCTTCGTTTTGCGCGACGACCCCGCATCCCGCCTCAAGAATGCCGCAGTGCCATATATCGACCGCGAAAATCTGGATCCCGTACCGGCTATGCTGCCGAATATCGATATGAATAAGACATGCCTGACCGGCTATAAGCCGAAATCGCGTTTCATCGTTGGCAGCAATGCCAATGACAATCTCGAATGCCCCTACGGCAATAACTTCTGGGTGATGCAGGGCGGAAATGATTTCGTCAAGCATTCGCACGGCATAACCCTGGTTGCGCCGGGCACGGGTGATGATACCCTCGAGCTTGGGCATGGCACGAAAGTTCTTGTGCAGGAAAAAGGTTGGGGAAACGATATCCTCAACGGTGAATGCAGCCGTGACGACGTGCGCGGAAAAAAATTTCCGTTCGGCAGCTACAGCGTTGCATGGCCGCTCCAGTATAAAAGCTCCATTTTGTTCGGGCCTGGCATAAGCCCGGGTGATTTGAGGTGGGAAGGCCACCAGCTGCTCCATAGGAACGGCCGTGACAGCATCACGTTCAAGGACATGCCATGTTACAATTTTATTTTCTCGGAGGCAGGCGTGCTGGGCGACAAGCCGCAGATGCCGCGCGCTATTGCCGACTGCCAGACGATGACAGGCAGGCTCGGGATGCCGACGATACCCGGCAGCCCCGATCTGGGTTCTGTGGGTCAGGAAGGAGAGAATATAAGGGGTACCTTCACGTTATCCACGCTGAGCAAGGGCAACGGCCCCGCTCGTGCGGACCTCAGGCAAAAAAATGCCTGCGGCGACGCGGGCACAGTCCGGCTCGTTAATATGCTGGAAGTGCTGGGAACGCCAGGGCCGGACACATTGGTGGCGGGTGAGGGCAATAACCGGTTCGACGGCAAGGAAGGCGCCGATGTCTATGAACTACAGTTCGATGGCAGCGCGGATGTCATTACGGACACCGGTTATGATGCCGGCGTCGATCAGGTCTGGCTGCGCGAAAGAGACAAGGAAGTTGTTTTTGCGCGAAACGGAAACGACCTGATGGTGTATCACCGGAAAAAACCCGGCAGCGCCAAAATCCTCAATTGGTTCAATGGCGACACAAAACCCATCGAGGAAATACGCATTCTGGAGGGATACGGCAATATCCTGTCGCCTCGTCAGGTCAATGCGCGGCTGGAAAATATGCCCGCGACGCAGCCTGCACAGGCAGTGAAAGCCGAGGGCAGTGCGAATACCGACAGGGATCGCACACCGGGCGTGATGCTGATCGACGGCGGCGAGGGGGAAGATACGATTGTCATCAAGGGCGGTCCCGGCACAAGCTACGACGCAAAAACCCGAATTTTGTGCCAAAACGGAAAATGCATGCAGCTCAAGAATGTCGAGAATATCCAGATCAAATAAAGCTCAATGCGCCCGTTTCTTGCCATTGGCGGGTTTTTCTTCGAACAATTCGGCCAGTTTTTCGGTGATGGCGCCGCCCAGTTCTTCGGCATCCACCAGCGTCACGGCGCGCTTGTAATAGCGGGTCACATCGTGGCCGATGCCGATCGCCAGCAGCTGAATCTGCGTTTTGTCCTCGATAAAATGGATAACGCGGCGCAGGTGTTCTTCGAGGTAATTGCCCTGATTGGCGGATAAAGTGGAATCATCGACCGGCGCGCCGTCGGAAATCACCATCAAAATCTTGCGCTGTTCGGGGCGGTGCATCAGGCGTTGATAAGCCCAGAGCAAGGCTTCGCCGTCGATATTTTCCTTCAGCAACCCTTCGCGCAGCATCAGGCCAAGGTTCGCGCGCACATGCCGCCACGGGCTGTCGGCGGGTTTATAGACGATATGGCGCAGGTCGTTCAGGCGGCCGGGCGTATGCGGCTTGCCCTCCGACAGCCAGCGTTCGCGGGAGAGGCCGCCCTTCCACGCGCGCGTCGTAAAGCCGAGAATTTCGACCTTCACGCCGCAACGCTCCAGCGTGCGCGCCAGAATATCCGTGCTCATCGCCGCAATCGTGATGGGGCGGCCGCGCATGGAACCGGAATTGTCGATGAGCAGCGATACGACGGTGTCGCGGAAATCGGTTTCGCTTTCCTGCTTGTAGCTGACCGGCCAATAGGGGTTGGCGATGGCGCGTGAAAGCCGCGCGCTGTCGAGGATGCCTTCTTCAAGGTCGAACTGCCACGACCGCGTCTGTTGGGCCAGCAGCTTGCGCTGCAGCTTGTTCGCAAGGCGCGTAATCACGCCCTGCAAATGCGTCATTTGCTTGTCCAGCATCTTGCGGAGTTTCTGCAGCTCCTCCGGCTCGCACAGGTCGCGGGCATCGACGATTTCGTCGAACTGGGCGGTGAAAATCTTGTATTCGCCGTACAGCGCGTTTTTGCTGTCGCGCGGGGTGTTTTTGCGCGCGTCCTCGTTGTCGCCGTCGTCGAAATCCTC
>JADYYV010000071.1 GCA_020853455.1 Alphaproteobacteria bacterium
GCCGCGAAAAAACCCGCAGCGCCTAAAGCCGCTGCAAAGAAGCCCGCCGCTGCGAAGAAAAAACCCGCAGCCCCCAAGGCTCCTAAATAACTAGATAAAACAGGGATTCACACTCTCTATCTTCCCTAAAAGGGCTGCTTCGCAAGAGGCAGCCCTTTTTTTACGAAACTTGACGCAAACCTCCTCGTTTCGTACCCTTTTCAGACAAAATTCACCTGTTTGAAGGAGCGTGCGTATGGACTGGAAACAAAAGCTGAAAGACGGCAAAAACCTCGCCGGCAAGGCCTTTACGACCGCCGTTGAAAAAGTCACCGCGCTGGACGACAAGCTGAAAGACGGTAAAGTGAAAATCGTCAACGCGATCGAAAACAAGCTCGCGACCATCGGCCGCGACAAGCCTAAAAAAGATGGCGAAACGCCCAAGGGCCCCGCGCAATAATGTCGGCGGCTCTCGAATACATCCGTCTCGGCGCCGGCGATCCTGCCCCGTGGTTCACCGCGCGCGGCTGCAGCAACCCCGAATACCGCTTCGACACCGCGGCAGGCCGCTATATCGTGCTGGGATTTTTTGCGAGCGCGAACAGCCCGGGCGGGCAGGAAGCATTGGCCGTGGTGCGCGAAAACCGCGCGCTGTTCGATGACGCGCATATTTCATTCTTCGGCGTCAGCATCGATCCGGGCGATGAAAAACTCGGCCGCGTGAAGACGGAACTGCCGGGCATCCGCTGGTTCTGGGACACCGATCTTGCGGTCAGCAAAATTTACGGCTCGGTCGCACGTAACTTCGTGCACGGCGCGGACGGAAAAATTTCCGCGCGGCGCATGTGGTATGTGCTGGACCCCACCATGCGGATCATGAAAGCCATCAACATGGACGGCAACCCGAACCACGGGGCGGAGCTGGCGGCGTTCCTGAAATCGCTGCCCGCCGTCGAGAAATTTTCCGGCATCACGCTGCAGGCGCCCGTGATTTACCTGCCGAACGTGTTCGAGCCGGAACTGTGCCAGCGCCTGATCGACATCTATGAAACGCAGGGCGGGCAGGAAAGCGGCTTTATGCGCGATGTGGGCGGCAAGACCGTCGGCATCGTGGATTACGGCCTGAAACGCCGCAGCGACGTGGTGCTGGACGATGAAAACCTTCTGGGCGAATTGCGCGCGCGCATGAAAAAACGGCTGGTGCCGGAGATCGAGAAAGTCCATTTCTTCCACGCGTCGCGCATCGAACGGTTTATCGTCGCCTGCTATGACGGGGCGAATGGCGGTTTCTTCCGCCCGCATCGCGACCATACGACGAAGGGCACGGCGCATCGCCGCTTTGCTGTCACGATCAACCTGAACAACGATTTCGAAGGCGGGGAACTGAACTTCCCCGAATACGGCCCGCGCACCTTCAAGCCGCCGCCCGGCGGCGCGGTCGTGTTTTCCTGCGCGCTGCTGCATGCCGTCACGCCCGTCACGAAAGGCAAGCGCTATGCTTTCCTGCCCTTCCTGTATGACGAGGCGGCCGCAAAAATCCGCGCGGAAAACCAGCAGTTCCTGGAAGACAAATCACTCGCCGTCAATATTGCCGGCGGCAAATAATCCTATGGCGCGGGCAGCGTCACCACATCGATCACGCGGCGCGTGTTGATGTCGATCAGATAGACGTTGCTGGCCGCATAGACGTATTTCGTCAGGTTCGGCGCGCCGGGAATGCGGCCCGTCACGGTATCGGGCACCGGCACGATGTTCACATCCGGCGGCAGGACCTCGCCCGGCGGCACGATATTCACCTGCTGTTCGGGCGTGACACAGGGCTTGGGGCTGCCGCCTTCCGCCGCATCGCAGGCGCGGTCGCGTTCGTCCTCGATAAAGGCGCGCAGGGCCGTGCGGCTGTTTTCGGGAATGGTAAAGGTGGACTGTTCATAGCTTTGCTGCGCGTAAACGGGGGAAATCACGGCCGCGCCAGCGCACAGCGCCACCATCGACAAAGAAAAGCTCAAATTTTTCATAGGATTACCCTCCGCCGCCGTTTAAGTCCTGAAGACCAAACAGAGGCGCGCCTCCTACAGTTCCATGTGGTTATGTTAATAATTTTCGACTCGCAGCCATAATCAGGGCGTTATATAGTCGCCGCTTGAATGCCGGTATCACTGCTCACGAGGATTGGCTTGCCAAAACAGCGCCATAACATTCTGATTTTGAACGGCCCCAACCTGAACATGCTGGGCAGCCGCGAACCCGAAATCTACGGCATCCAGACCCTCACCGACATCGCGAACGACTGCGAGGAATATGCGGGCGAGTTGGGCTTCACCATCGACTTCCGCCAGAGCAACAGCGAGGGCGAACTGGTGACGTTTATCCAGCAGGCGCGCGGCGCGTTTTCCGGCCTTGTCATCAATGCCGGCGCATACACCCATACTTCCGTCGCGATCCATGACGCGATCAAGATTCTCGAGATACCCGTGATCGAGGTGCATCTCAGCAACCCGCAGGCGCGGGAAGCGTTCCGCCATCATTCATATATCTCTCCCGTCGCCAAGGGCACGATCTGCGGCTTCGGCGGGCATGGATATATTCTGGCGCTGAACGCCCTGCGCTCCCTGCTTGACGACGAAGGATAACAAGACATGGCAAATACAAAAAAACTGGAGAGGAACGAACCCATGCCCCCCATGACGATCGACCACGACGCGATCAAGAAACTCGCAGGCCTGCTCAACGAAACCGGCCTGACCGAGATCGAGATCACCGAAGGCGACAAGAGCCTGCGCGTGAGCAAATCCGTGAATGTCAGCTATGCCGCTGCGCCCGCTGCTGGTGGCTATGCCCCCGCCGCCGCGCCTGCGCTGGCTGCCCCCGCCGCTTCCGTTTCCGCCATATCGGCAGACAACCACCCCGGCGCCGTGAAATCGCCGATGGTCGGCACGGTGTACCTGCAGTCGGAACCCAATGCCCCCAAATTCGTCTCGAAAGGCGCCAAGATCAAGGCCGGCGACACCATCTGCATCATCGAGGCCATGAAAGTCATGAACCCGATCAAGGCGGAAAAAGGCGGCACCGTCACCGATATCCTGATCGACGACGCGCAGCCGGTCGAATTCGGCCAGGTGCTGGTCATCATCGAGTAACCTTTCAACGGGTAACATCATGTTCAAGAAAATCCTGATCGCCAACCGCGGCGAAATCGCGCTCCGCATCGTGCGCGCCTGCAAGGAAATGGGCATCGCCAGCGTGGTCGTGCATTCGACCGCGGACGCGAACGGCATGGCCGTGCGCATGGCGGATGAATCCGTTTGCATCGGCCCCGCGCCGTCGCGCCAGAGCTACCTCAACATCCCGGCCATCCTGTCGGCCGCCACCATCACCGGCGCGGACGCAGTGCACCCCGGCATCGGGTTCCTGTCGGAAAACGAACAGTTCGCCCGCATGGTCGAGGAACATGGTTTCACCTTCATCGGCCCGACGCCCGAGCATATCGCCAAGA
>JADYYV010000072.1 GCA_020853455.1 Alphaproteobacteria bacterium
CTTTTTTGGCGCGCTTTTCGGCGCGTTTTTCGTCGGCGGTTTTCTTGGGTGCTTTTTTGACGTTCTTTTTTGCATCCTGCGATTTAGCCATGAAACTCTCCTGATCCTGAATGCGCAGGCGATGTGCCTTGCGCTGCAACAAGAGTGTGCCGAAACAGCGCGCAGGTCAAGCCTTTACCATTATTTAAACAACCCCTTGATCGCGCCCTCCGCGCCGTCCAGCGCTTTGCCGACGGGTTTCATGATGCTGGCTTTGGTGGCGGCGTTGGTGGCGGCGTTCATGATGCGCGGCACGATCTGGCGGGCGACTTCGGCGGCGCTGGCGGGTTTGCTCTTGGTGCCGATATCGGTCATCGTGATCGGCGGCAAATCAATCGGCTGTTCGCCGATGCCGGGCAGATGCGGCACCAGTTTCGCGTTGATGATGCGCAGTTTCCTGATGATCAGTTTCGGCGCCTCCGCCGATGCGCCGCTTTTGCCGCTGGTGGATTTGATGTTCCGGCGCAGCGCGTCGATATTGGTCGCGCCCGTGCCGCCCACGTAATAGGTGACGTTCATGCCATCGACCACCACTTCGTTCAGCGTGACGACATCGCGCGAAAGATCGCCGACCGCGAAGGTAATGCTTTCGGTTTTCAAAAACGTGTTGCCGTAGGGTTTCGGGTTATCGACCGTCAGCTTGCCGATCGCCGCCTTCATTTCGGGCAGGGAAAAGGTGAGCGAACTGACATGCACGGGCGTGCCCAGCGCCGCCGTGCCCGCTTCCTCGATCAGTCTTTTCGCCGTGCTGTTGAAATTCAGGTAAACCGCCGCCCCTGCGCCGACCAAAATCACCAGTAACAAAATCAAAAACTTTTTCATCTTCTTCATCCTTTCGTCGCGGCCTTTTTAGTCCAGCCTTGATTCCAGACTATCCGATATTTTGGAAAAAGTCAAGAATAAATTGCGAATTTTGCAACGTCTTGTTTTTACGTCACATAATGGCTGAAGGCTGTTTCGGGCGCTTCCGCCGCGCCCAGCGCCTCGGCCGCCAGCTGTTCGAACCGGCGCAGCACCAGCCCGCCATAGACCATTTCCGCCATCAATTCGTGGATATGGTCGATGATAACCTGCTTCACCTTCGGGTCGCGGTAGATGCGCATACAGGCCTGGCAGCGGTGGGCGTACATGTTTTCCCATTGGATCGACGGGTCTTTCTGCGCGGCCCAGGCGACGATTTTCTCCGGCCCGATTTTGTGGATGGCGTAGAGGAACAAATCGCTCTCGCCCTCCTCGATCGCTTTTTGCAGCGGGTTCTTGCCGTCGTCGGTTTTTTCGAGCGCGTTGCCGATCTGCAATTCCGCGACCGTGCGCATGCCAAGCCCGCAGCAGGCCGCGATTTTCGCGTTACCCTGCACGACGTAATTCGACAAAACACTCTCGCAGCCTGTGCGATGCGCGACGTTGGATTTGTTGGCGTACATGCCTTCCGGATAATCCTCGATATTGTCGGGCTTCAGCGGCATCCACGGGCTGCGGATGAAGGTGAAATAGGTATCCATTTCGGATTTTGGCGCCAGCGCCGCGATTTTATCCAGCAGTTCCTGTTCGTTCACCACCGATTTCGCGCGCAGCTCGAACATCAGCGCAACCGGCATTTTCGCGTTCACCGCCGCCTGTATGGCGTTCAGCACATGTTCCAGCGGGATAAACCGCACATGTTCGTCGCCGGTTGAATAATTGATTTCGTTCAAGCCCGCTTCCTGCAATTCGCGTATTCCAGCATCCGCTAGCTCCGGCGTTTTCGCCCATTGCGCGTTCGATACGATGCGCGTCGCCATGCCCAGACCGGTTGCGTGTTTCACGCAAGTCACAAGGTCGGCCCAGCGCAAGCTCGGCTCACCGCCGGTAAAAATAACCTGTTTCAACCCGATTTCATGCGCCCAGTTGATCGAATTGAGTCCGGTTTCCAGCGTGATTTCGTTCTTGTCATGCGGGCTGGAAAACGTGCCGCATTCCGCGCATTGCGCGTTGCAGCGATAGGTGAGCATCAGGGTGAGATTGCGGTGCGTGATCAGCTGGTGCGGTGCGGACATGTTAAAACCCCCGAGCATTTGAGCATGCGGGGGCACTTCTTATCAATACCGGGCATCGCGCTTTACCTAAAAATACTCCTTTCGTGTGCAGCGCGCGATGCCCTTCAAGATAAATGGCTTAAGAGAACCAGCCCACCTGTTCGGCCACCGACTGCGCATAGTGCGACATCTGCGACATTTTGGGGCCGCCCGGCACGGGGGCGCGTTGCGCGGGCGCGGAGCGGTCATAACCGCTGACCACCGTGACCGTGACAACCACGACCACCACCGCGACGGAGGTGACAGTGAAGGCTTGCGTGAAATCGTCGCGCAGGCCGCCTGCATGGAGCGCGGGGTCGTAACCGCCGACCGCATGCATGAGTGAAGTAAATGCCTTATCCTGGAAAGCCGTGCCGCAATCCTCCGCGCTGCGGTCAAACGTATCGTGCCACTTGTTGAAATCGATATTGCCCATCGTATCGGAAAGTTTCTTGTATCCGTCCGAAATGCGGATTTCCTTTGCCGGCGTTACGTCCAGTGCCTCCATCAGCGCGGCGGGATTGTTGAAGTACGTCTCGGTTGCGGTTTCGTCTTTATCGGTCGTCGCGTAGAAATCGGATAACTTCTGCAGACCTCCTTCCAGTTTGAATTTCAGCTTCTGTTTCGTCATCGTCTTTCAGTATCCTTTCGGTCGTAGTTGCAGCGTTTCGCGTCACCGCGAATTGTTCGGGTTCGGTATTTTTCGGGGGGTTTTTGTCTTTCGGTCTTCTTGGTTCTTGGCGGTGTTTCCGGTCTCCTTTCGCCGCCAGTCGTTAACTCATAATTAAATCCTTACATGGCTAAGATGGGTCGTCAAACACATCCGGTAAAAGCCATATATTTCAGTCACTTGATTATGCTCATGTTTAACCTATGTGGTTTTATAATACCGCATTGATTCTTCCCAAGCCCTTGTAAATCCATGCTAAAAATCACGGCATGATTCCCAAGCGCGACCTGTTCAGAACTTTTGCGAAAATCGGCTGTCTCGGCTTCGGCGGGCCCGCGGGGCAGATCGCGCTGATGCACAAAATACTGGTCGAGGAAAAAAACTGGATCAGCGAACAGCGTTTCCTGCACGCGCTGAATTACTGCATGTTGTTGCCGGGGCCGGAGGCGATGCAGCTGGCGACATATATCGGCTGGCTGCTGCATAAAACATGGGGTGGGATTGTCGCGGGGCTGCTGTTCGTGCTGCCGGGTTTCCTGCTGATGCTGGGCCTTGCGGCGGTCTATGCGCAGTACCATAGCGCGCCGCTGGTGGCCGCGCTGTTCTTCGGGCTGAAACCTGCCGTGCTGGTGATTGTGGTCGAAGCCGTGATCCGCATCGGCAAACGCGCGCTGACATCGACCGCCGCGAAAAAACTCGCGGCGCTGTCCTTCATCTGCATTTTCTTCCTGAATGTTCCCTTCCCGCTCATCGTGCTGGGCGCGGGCGTGATCGGATATATCGGCCGCCACAGCGCCTTCAAGCCCGCCCCGCCCGCCGAAAAACCCGCCGGACACATCCCCAGCACCATCGACCGCATGATGGACGCTGGCCAGCTGAACCATGCCAGCCCGCTTTACGCACGCCCGCTCGGCACGCTGTTCGACTGGCTGGCGATATGGTTCACGCCGCTGCTGTTGTCCTATCATTTCCTTGGCGGCGCGCATATCCTGTCGCAGATCGGCGCGGCGTTCAGCAAGCTTGCGACCGTGACCTTCGGCGGCGCCTATGCCGCGCTTGCCTATGTCGCGCAGATGGAGTTGATACCGCCAGCCGACATGCTGAACGGCCTCGGCCTTGCGGAAACCACGCCGGGTCCCCTCATCCTTGTCCTCGAATATGTCGGCTATCTGGCGGCGTATAAACCGCACGGGCATCTATTCGGGCTGCTGGGCGCAACAATTGCGGCTTGGGTGACATTCGCCCCCTGCTTCCTCTGGATATTCCTCGGCGCGCCCTATGTGGAGCAGGCGCGCCACAACAAAACGCTGGCCGCCACCCTCTCCGCCATCACCGCCGCAGTCACAGGCGTGATTTTAAACCTCGCGGTATGGTTCGCGCTGCATACATTGTGGGCGAAGGTCGATCCGATCCGACAGACAGGCATCACTTTTTACAAGGTGGCGCAACCGGATATCGCCGCTATTGCTCTCGCTATTCTCGCAGCCGTGACGACATTCAAGCTGAAATGGGGATTGCTGCCGACGCTCGGCGTTAGCATGGCGCTTGGGCTTGCGGTTAAAGTATTTTAAGGCTGTATCATATTTTGCGAAGGCTGCCACAATTTGGCCTCTGCGCGTACCTGCGCCTTGACATCGCGAGAGACAGAATTTTCCATCTGTCCAAAAAACGAGCTCGGCCCAAAGCCGGAGTTATCTTGCACTAACATCCAGAAGTAGGCTTTACGAGAATCGATTGGCCTATTTTTACCATCTGAGTAAAAACGGACTAAAACTTGCTGATAAAAACGCTCTCCTCTTTGTGCTCTATCTAGATACCATTTTTCGAGACTCTCGACATTTTCAGGACACTCAGAATTGTAAATACCACAGAGATTTTCTTCATGCCGCCAACGAAACTTCTTCTCTGCCCCTCCATTACAAATATCATCACGCTCCGAGATTTTTCTGCATTCGGCGAATTTCAGGTCTTTTAGCTTTTCACCCGATGGAGCCGCCACCTCATTCCAGACCCACTCGGGATAACCGCAGCGCGCTTCTTCGAGAGTAAAATTTTCAAAATCGCCTTTGTCGTTTTGGGTGAAATAGAACGAAACATCGATACTCATATATCGATAAGAAAAATCGAAAAGCTTCTCCAGCAGGGATTGCCCTTGTTTTAAATCGTAGGCGTAACGGAACCAGCTCAAATAACGGATATCTGTTTTTGAATAAGTGTAGCCTTGCGTTCTGACCGCTTCATCAAGGTAATAGGGCGGCTTACTGATATCTGAGGTCGCCCAGAATTTTTTTGCCCAGTACGGGTCTTCCAAAATCAACTTGTAAAAAATCTTGCCGTCTGAATATACGACCCTATCCTTGAAATCTTTTCCCGGATACCTCAGCTGATATCTTTGGCGTAGAGCTTGTTTTTGGGGCTTCGCCAGGCTTCTGGCAACGTCGCGTTGAATAGCGTCCAAGTCGGGAGGCGTTTTCGAATTTTTATCCCGCACAAAAACATAGGAAATCTCCGCCGAAAAAATATCATGCTGGTTTACAAAGCCCGCGCCCAGCTGCGCCATGACTGCGTTCACATTTGCAGCCCATGTCGCGAAGTCTTTCGCAGGTTTAATTCTATCCTCGATCAGTGCACAACCCTCGGGATAGACCCGCGCCACATTAAAATCGCCTTTTTGCGGCTTCGCAGATAGTGGCCTGAACTGCTGGGCCCAGTCATCGCCCGCGATTGCAAAATCCGAGAAAAAAGAGACGAGCAGCAAGATGACCGCGATGAATGTGACATATAGAATTTTCATGACATTATCCTGCACAAAATAATAATGTTTTTCAAACGCATAGTTATGTATTATGCAAAAATATCTGCCGTATTTATGTCTTTGTCCCGTGCCCCAAAAATGGTAAAAATAACGCGATCAAAATATACCCCGAAAGGCCGTAAAAAGTGACCACCGACAACACCGTCCGCACCTCCGATATCGCCCCTATTACCATCGAAGAGGAGATGCAGAAATCATATCTTGATTACGCGATGAGCGTGATCGTCAGCCGCGCGCTGCCCGATGTGCGGGATGGTCTGAAACCCGTCCACCGCCGCATTTTGTACGCGATGCGCGAGGGCGGATATGACTCGACGAAGCCTTTCAAGAAATCCGCCCGCATCGTCGGTGACGTGATGGGTAAATACCACCCGCATGGCGACAGCGCGATTTACGACGCGATGGTGCGCATGGCGCAGGACTTCTCGATGCGCCTGATGCTGGTGGATAGTCAGGGTAACTTTGGCTCGATGGATGGCGACCCGCCTGCCGCGATGCGTTATACCGAAGCGCGTCTGGCGAAAACGGCCGAAGCCATGCTGGACGATATCGACAAGGAAACCGTCGATTTCCAGCCGAACTATGACGAAAGCACGGTCGAGCCCACCGTATTGCCCTCTCGCTTCCCCAACCTGCTGGCGAATGGTGCTGCCGGCATCGCGGTCGGTATGGCGACCAACATTCCCCCGCATAACCTGGGCGAAGTGATTGACGGCTGCATTGCCTATGTCGATAACCCGAACATCACGATCGACGAGCTGATCGAGCATATCCCCGGCCCCGACTTCCCGACGGGCGGCCAGCTGATCGGCCGCAACGGCGTGATGGGCATGTACCACAACGGCCGCGGATCGATGATGATGCGCGCCAAGACATCGTTCGAGGAAGGCAAGAAAGACCGCGTTTCGATCATCGTCCACGAAATTCCCTATCAGGTGAACAAATCGAAACTGCTGGAGAAAATGGCCGAATGCGTGCGCGAGAAAAAGGTGGAAGGCATTTCCGACCTGCGCGATGAATCCGACCGCGACGGCGTACGCGTGGTGATCGAGCTGAAAAAAGACGCCGTTCCCGATGTGGTGCTGAAGCAGCTGCAAAAGGAAACCGAGCTGCAGACCAGCTTCCCCGCCAATATGCTGGCGCTGAATTACGGCCGCCCGATGACGATGAACCTCAAGATGATGATCGAGGCCTTCGTCAAGTTCCGCGAGGAAGTGATCGCGAAACGCACCATATTTGAACTGAAAAAAGCCCGCGACCGCGCCCATATCTTGGCGGGTTTGGCGGTTGCCGTCGCCAATATCGACGAAATCATCGCAATCATCCGCACCGCCAGTGACCCCAACGACGCGCGCGAAAAACTGACCGCGAAGCCCTGGGCCGCCGCATCCGTTGCGCCGCTCATCAAGCTGATCGATGATCCGCTGTACCCGATTGCCAACGACAACACCTATCAAATGTCGGATGTGCAGGCCAAAGCGATCCTCGACCTGCGCCTGCACCGCCTGACGGCGCTGGAGCGCGACAAGATCGGCGACGAGCTGAAGGAAGTCTGCGCCTATATCGAGGAATGCCTGCGCATTCTGGGTTCCCGCGATGTGCTGATGAAGGTGCTGCGCGACGAGCTGGTGGAGGTGAAGGAAAAATTCGCGACCCCGCGCAAAACCGAACTGATCGCCCTTGAAAACGAAACCGATCTGGAAGATTTGATCCAGAAAGAAGACATGGTCGTGACCGTCAGCCATGCGGGCTACGTGAAACGCGTGCCGCTCTCGACCTACCGCGCGCAGAAACGCGGCGGCAAGGGCCGCACCGGCATGCAGACGAAGGACGAAGATTTCGTCACCGACCTGTTCATCGCCAATACCCATACGCCCGTCCTGTTCTTCACGTCGAAGGGTATCGTGCATAAAATGAAGGTCTACCGCCTCCCGCTCGGCACGCCGACGGCGAAGGGCAAGGCCTTCATCAACCTGCTGCCGCTGGAACCGGGCGAGAAAATCTCGGTCGTCATGCCGCTGCCGGAAGACGAAACCACATGGGATAAACTCGACGTTATCTTCGCAACCTCGCACGGCACCGTGCGCCGCAACAGCCTGGAGGACTTCCAGAACGTGCGCGCCAACGGCCTCATCGCCATGAAGCTGGAGGGTGACGAAAGCCTGATCGATGTGCGCACCTGCACCGATAAAAACGACATCCTGCTCTCCACCCGCAAGGGCAAGGCGATCCGCTTTGGCGTTGCCGATCTGCGCGTATTCAAGAGCCGCGCGTCCACCGGTATCCGCGGCATCAAGCTGATGCCGGGCGACGAAGTCGTGTCGATTTCCATCATCCACAGCGTGGAGGCGACGCCGGACGAACGCATCGCCTACCTGCGCCGCGCATCGAAGGAACGCAACCAGATCGAGGATGAATCCGGCGATGTGCCGGGCGGCGAAGACGGCGAGGAAGTTGCTTCCGGCAACGTCGTGCTGACCGATGACCGCTATAACGAACTCGCGAAGCTGGAGGAATTCCTGCTGGCTGTCACGTCCAAGGGATTCGGCAAGCGCACCTCCACCTACGAATACCGCGCCACTAACCGTGGCGGCTCGGGCATCTGGAACATGAAGCTGGGCAAGAAGAACGGCGAAATCGTCGGATCGTTCAACGTCCATGACTCGGACGAAGCGATGCTGGTGACGAACGGCGGCCAGATCATCCGCATGCCGGTCGAGGATGTCCGCTTCGTGGGCCGCCAGTCTCAAGGCGTCACACTGTTCCGCATCGACGGCGAAGGCGAAGAAGTCGTCTCCGCCGCGATCATCAAGGATGTGGGTACGGATGAGGTGAAGGAATAATCCGTTAAAGAGGATTCTTCGCTTCGCTCAGGATGACTGTTTTTTTAGTATTGTCATCCTGAGCGCAGCGAAGGATCTCTCTTTCTAACCGCAAGAAAGGGAGATCCTTCGCTGCGCTCAGGATGACAGCGTTTATTTTGTTTTCTTACACGCGCAATCATGCATAAATGTGTCTCAGGC
>JADYYV010000073.1 GCA_020853455.1 Alphaproteobacteria bacterium
CATCGCAGTAACCGGATATCAGCTTCACCTTGCGAACCTCGGCGGCACGGCGCTGGAGCAGTTCATGAACCCCTGGCTGTTCGACCCCAAATCGCAGCTGGGCGAAGGCTTCCTTGCGCTCGGCCCGCTGGAGCGGTTTTTCGCGCTGATGGCGAAACTGGCCGACCTGCCGAGCGGCGCGTTCGTTAAAATGGCGGCGGGCGCGTTTTTCCACGGCGGTCTGATTCATCTGGGCGGCAATATGCTGATTTTGTGGATGCTGGGCGATAACGTCGAATACGTGATGGGTCATCTGCGCTATTTCATCTTTTTTATCCTGACCGCCGTGCTGGCGACCTGCGGCGAATTGATGTTTGCGGGCGCGGGAAATTTCAGCGGCATCATCGGCGCATCGGGCGCGATTTTTGCAGTTGCCGCCGCCTACCTGATTTACTTCCCGGGCGCGAAGATCAATTTCTTTTACTGGTTCTTCTTCATCTTCTGGGGGCGGCGCGCGGTATCGGCGCGGTTCGTGATCCTGCTCTATTTCATCTCGCAGTTCATCACGGGTTATACCAGCCTCGGATCGGGCGCGGATTACGGGCGCGTGGCTGTCTGGGCGCATATCGGCGGCTTCGTGGCGGGGCTTTTGCTTTGCCTCGCCTTCCGCGCCGGACGGCCGGAAGAAATGAAGCATTACGAACCGGTCGTGCGCAAGCCCTACGCCAAGACCCCGTGGGGCAACCCGCCCGATGGCGGCCCCTGGGGAACGCCAAGACAATAAAAAAACCCCGGCCTTGAGAGCCGGGGTTTTTCTTTAAGCCGTATCCGCTTACGGGTTCAGCGGCGACCAGGCGGGGTCGGAGCCGTCGAGCGGGGTCGTGACAGGCGTTTCGTTGAAGCCGGTCAGGTCGATCGTGTGGATGCGCGAGGTGCGGCCCTGACGACGGACGCCCGAGGGGCTTTCCGTGAAAAAGGCCAGCACGCGGCCGTTGGGCGACCAGGTCGGGCCTTCGATGTGGTAGGCCGACTTGATCAGGCGCTCGCCAGATCCGTCCGGCTTGATCACGCCAAGGTAGAACTGGCCTTTCAGCATTTTAATGAAGGCGATCAGGTCGCCGCGCGGCGACCAGACGGGGCTGGCATAGCGGCCTTCGCCGAACGTGATGCGCTGCGCGCTGCCGCCGGACGCATCCATCACATAGATCTGCTGCTTGCCGCTGCGGTCGGATTCAAACGCGACGCGGCGTCCGTCCGGCGCATAGGTCGGCGAGGTGTTGATCGACGCGTCGTTCGTCAGGCGCGAGGTGCTGCGCGAGCCGAGATCCATCGTATAGATGTCGGAGTTTCCGTTTTTGGACAAGCTCATGATCACCTTGCGGCCATCGGGCGAGAAACGGGGCGCGAAGGTCATGCCGGGGAAATCACCCAGCACGGATTGACGTCCCGAATTGATGTCATACAGGTACACGCGCGGCTTGTTGTTATAATAAGCCATATAAGTGATCTGCTGCATCGTGGGGGAGAAACGCGGGGTCAGCACCAGCGCCGAACCGTCGGTCAGGAAGCGGTGGTTGAAGCCGTCCTGGTCCATGATCGCAAGACGCTTCACGCGCGCATTGCCGGGACCGGTTTCCGAGATATACACAAGGCGGGTATCGAAATAGCCGTTTTCACCCGTCAGGCGTTTATAAATCGCATCGGAAATGATATGCGCGATGCGGCGCCAGTTGGTGTTGGTGGTGGTGTATGCCGTACCCAGCATCTGCGACTGGCCGAACACATCCCACAGGCGGAATTCGACGCGCGTCTTGCCGTCGGGCGTTTTCGACAGCAGGCCGGTCGCCAGCGCCTCCGCATTGATCGTGCGCCATTCGCCGAAATTCGGCTTCTGCGCGGCGGCTGCTGCGGGCTGGATAAAGGATGACGGGTTCAGCGGGCGGAACAGGCCGGAGCGCTGCAGGTTTTTGGTGATGACAGCGACCATGTTCGCGCCGAGTTCATCGGGTGCGCCGGACGCAGTGACGAAATTGGGAATAGCGATCGGCAGCGGGTCGGCCTTTTCGCCGCCCACAACCACGCGCAGTTCAGCCTGCGCGGGTGCCGCAAGCGCGAAAATCGCGAAGACGGCAAACATAAAACTAAAGGCAATATTTTTCATCTCAAGGATCCCTCTTGGTTATCAGAACATCTGGCTTGCGTCGAAAACGACGGTCG
Source organism: Alphaproteobacteria bacterium (assembly GCA_020853455.1). GTDB lineage: Bacteria > Pseudomonadota > Alphaproteobacteria > Micavibrionales > UBA2020 > JAPWJZ01. Next base: position 2,197 of record JADYYV010000073.1, read on the forward strand.
TGTTTGCCCAAGTGTCATACTTATCAGGCGGCAGCTCAAAAGGCGAGCAATTTGGGTTGCGCACGGCGCGCATTGCGCTGTCGGCGATGGCGCGGAAGAAAGTGTCGCTGGCATAGCGACCGGTATCCACAACGCGGGCGGATGCCAGTGTCCGGTCACGGGTGATAGTCATAAATATTTCGACCTGCGTGGTATCAATGTCCTTCGCGCCGATCGGCACGTTCCAGCATTGCGCCAGCTGGGCGCGCAGCGCGTCCATTTCGGTCATGGTCATGCGCTGGCCAAGGGGGATGTTCTGGCCCTCCTTCGGGGTCGATTCATCCAGCTTCATGTCCGGCACCTTTGGCATGGGCGGGGTTTTGTCTTTTTCGTCCGACAGGTTTTTCAGGACGGAGGCGAAGTCCTTCTTCGGCTCCTCCGTCACCTTTTTCTTCTTCTCGTCTTTTTTCTCAAGCTTCTTGTCCGGATGCGCGGCGGGATCGACGAGGACTTTTTCTTCCTTCTTCACCACATCTTCCTTTTTCACCGGTTCTTTGGTCGGCGTGACGGCTTCGGTCGAGGTATTCTGCTTCGGGGGTGGCGGTTTGGGCGGGGTGGGTTCTTCTTCCTTCTTTTCCTGTTTTTTCACAGGCGTCGGCGCGACCTTGGTCGTTTGCGCCATTTTGTCGATGGCGACCAGTTCGACCGAAACAGGCGTGGGAATTACGTAGTCTTTTTTCAGCCAAGGGATGCTGACCATGGCCAGCACAAAACATGCCGCATGGAACGCAAGGGATATCGATACAGAACTTCTCCGCATCACCGCTGCCTCCGCCATGCCCTTCCCTTACTTGCCTTGCGAGTCGAACAACATCGACACGTTGCTGAGCCCCGAGGTGGTGATCGAGCCCATCACGGCGGCGACCTTGCCATAGGGCAGTTTTGTATCCGCCTTCAGGTACACGCGGCGGTCTTTCGATTCCGCCGCAATCGCCTGCAGCATGCCGGTCAGCCGGTCGAGCGTGACTTTCGTTTCGCCAAGGTAAATCTGGCCGCCGGCGTCAATCGTCACTTCCAGCGGCTTGCTATCGTTCTGCGACAGCGATTTCGCGTTCGCCTTGGGCAAATTCACCTGCACCCCGGCGGAAAGCAGCGGCGCTGTCACCATAAAGATAATCAGCAGCACCAGCATCACATCGACCATCGGCGTGACGTTGATTTCCGACATCACGGCGGCACGTTTGCGGCCGCGCGTGCGCCCTGCGAGTTTCGCGCCCATTAACGACCCGTCCCGCGTTGTTCAAGATGGCGGCCGAGGATAGAGCTGAGCTCCGCCGCGAAACCGTCGAGCCTGTCCTGGTACCGACCAAGATCGGTGTTGAATTTGTTGTAGGCGACAACGGCGGGAATGGCGGCCACAAGGCCGATGGCGGTTGCGAACAACGCCTCCGCGATGCCGGGCGCAACCACGGCGATGGAGGTGTTTTGCGAACCTGCGATGGCGGCAAAGGAATTCATGATACCCCAGACCGTGCCGAACAGCCCGATGAAGGGCGCGGTTGAACCGACCGTTTCAAGGAAGGTCATGTAACGCTCCAGTATCCCGATCTCGCGCGTGATCGACGCGCTCATGACGCGGTCGATGCGCTGCTGCAGGCCGGCGCGCAGGTCGCCGTCAATCGCGGCGTGGTTTTCGGTCGTGATTTTCCATTCATTCATGCCCGAGCAAAAGGTGATCGACATGGGGTCGGCGGGTTTCGCCGAAATGCGCTTGAACAGTTTTTCCAGCGGCTCGCCCGACCAGAAAGCGGTTTCGAATTTGCTGCTTTTCGAGTTCAGGCTCTTGAACGTGACCCATTTGTCGAAAATGATCGCCCAGCACCAGACCGACGACGCGATCAGGATGATCATCACGCTTTTCACCACAAGGTCGGCCTGCAGGAACAAGCCCCAGATCGAAAAGTCATGCGCGGCCACGGTGCCGGCCAGCTGGGTTGCCTGAATGGGAATGGTGGGATCCATTGTCGAAGTCCTGGCTCAAAGTGAAACCTGAAACCACCCCGCCGAAGGGCGGGGTCTGGCGCAGCCGTCAGGCTGCCTTTATAAATGCGCTCCGCGCGGTCCGGACTCCGCCCTTCGGCGGGGTGGCGAGTGGAGTTATGTTTTATGCCTGAATAACCCCCGCACCGCTTCTGGTAATCTAGCAGCTTTGCCACGCTTATCAATACAGGCGATTTTCACCGTCATATCAGCCAGTACGTCATCCCCGCGGCAGATGGCCTGCGCCATTTCCATGGACGCACCCCCAACCGATACCATACGTGTTTGGACGCTTAATAGTTCATCAAGCTTGGCGGGAATTTTGAAATTAATGTTCATAGATCTTACGGTAAAGGCGACACCCGTTTCGTGTAGGATTTGGGCATGTTCAAACCCCGCATCCCGCAGCATCTCCGTCCGCCCCCGCTCCGCAAAGCGCAGGTAGTTCGCGTGATACACGATGCCCGCGGCATCGGTATCTTCGTAATAAACGCGGATGGGCAGGATATGGGGTTTGGTCATCGCTTTCGCCTTCTGCGCTCCAGAATACCCGATGCCCCCGCGCCGGAACAATTGCTGAAATAAGGAATTATTGTGCAGGAGTTGTGCAAATCAAAGCCCCCTCTCCCGCCTGCGGGAGAGGGCTGGGGAGAGGGTGTGACCGCACGTAATCGTTGTGCACAGGATGCAACTGTTTAAGGCGGTTCTGCACCCTCTCCCTAACCCTCTCCCGCACGCGGGAGAGGGGATTAAGGTCACCCCATCCCACACGCCGCTCTTAACCGCTTCCGGCATTCCATCATCATGCGGCTTTTGATCAGTGCGTTGAGGGTCAGTTCGGGCGGCAGCAGGGGTTCCCAATGCGCGCGGAAGCGGCTTTCGGCGGCCCAGATGGGCATGTTGCGGCGGCTGTGTTCGGCCAGTTCAATGAACAGTTGCGGTTCGGTTTTAAACACCTGCGCAAACATGCGGTCGAAAATTTCCTGCGTCACGCCCAATCGCGTCGTCGCTTCATCGACAGGCAGAACCGGCAATTCATGCCCGGCGCGCAGCGGCTTGCCCAGCACCGGCGCGTCGCCCACGCCCGCCGCCGCCCGCGCGCGGCGGCTCAGCTCATACAAAAAATCAAACTGCCCGACGGAATTTTCCGGCACGGCCACATGCTTGCCCGCCTCGTCCCGCACATAGGCGAGGATCTGGTTGGACGTGTCATAGAACGCATAGTCGCGCGGAATTTTTTCGGATGCCACCAGCGCCGCGATCAGGGCCGCCTGTTTTTCCTCCAGATGCCGCACCAGCGCATCCGCAACATCCTGCGTCACTTGCGCGCCTGCGGATACGGGAAGAACGGGCAGAGACATCGGCATCACTCCATCTTCAACATCATATGCACGCAATCCATATCGATCTTGGCGGACGATATGTGGTGCTTGCCGTAGCCGGTCGTGCGGAAACCGTTGCGGCGGTAGAAGGCTTCGGCGTTTGTCGATGAATCCATCGCAAGGAAGCGGCAGCCCTGCGCCTTGGCATGGGCGATCAACTCGGTGAGGATGCGTTCGCCCACGCCGCCGACGGGATTTTTGCGGACATAGACCGCGCCCAGCACGTTTTTGGACGCATTCACCTGCCCGAAGCCGATGATCTCGCCGCCCAGTTCGGCGACCAGGGTCAGGAATTCTTCGGCCGCGATATGATCTTCGAGCTTTGCGACGCGCGCGTCGGAAATTTCTTCAGGCGCCCAGGCATTGATGACCTCGGCGGGATAATGCGCGGCGGCTTTTTCGCGGATGGCGGCGTGGTGCGCCTCGACAATATTGCGCGCATCGCCGACACCGGCGCGGCGTATCACAAGGCCGTTGGTCATAGCAGGTCTTCCTGCGCGGGCGTGTCGATCATCAGCGCCATCTGGCGGTCTTTGGCGTTTTTCGGCAGCGGCAGGCCGAGATATTTAAAGCCCGCATCGGAAATCATGCGCCCGCGCGGGGTGCGGATAATCAACCCGCATTGCAGCAGGTAGGGCTCTACCACTTCCTCCAGCACGTCGCGCTGTTCGGAGAGTGCGGCGGCGATGGTTTCGATGCCGACAGGCCCGCCGCCGTAATGATCGACGATGCAGCCCATGTATTTTCTGTCCATGCTGTCGAGGCCGGTGGCATCGACCTCCAGCTTCAGCAGCGCGCGGTCGGCGATTTTCGCATCAACCTTTTTATCGCCATCGACGGCGGCAAAGTCGCGCACACGGCGGGTCAGGCGTCCGGCGATGCGCGGCGTGCCGCGCGACCGTTTGGCGATTTCGAATGCGCCTTCGGGCGTGATGTCCATGCCCATGATCTTCGCGCCGCGCGCGACGATCTGCGACAGTTCTTCGGGCTTATAAAATTCAAGGCGCAGCGGAATGCCGAACCGTTCGCGCAACGGGCGCGTGATAAGGCCGCTGCGCGTGGTGGCGGCGACCAGCGTAAAGGGCGGAAGATCAATGCGCACGGAACGCGCGGCAGGCCCCTCCCCGATAATCAAATCCAGTTGACGATCCTCCATCGCGGGATAGAGGATTTCTTCGACCGCGGAATTCAGGCGGTGGATTTCATCGATGAACAGCACATCATTCGGCTGCAGGTTGGTCAGGATCGCGGCCAAATCTCCCGCCTTGGAAATCACGGGGCCGGAAGTGGCGCGAAAGCCGACATTCATTTCCTTCGCCACGATCTGCGCCAGCGTCGTCTTGCCAAGGCCGGGCGGGCCGAACAGCAATACGTGGTCCAGCGGTTCGTTACGCGATTTCGCCGCCTCGATAAACACCTTCAGGTTCTCGCGCGCCTTTTGCTGGCCGGTGAAATCGGCAAGCGACAACGGGCGGATCGAAAATTCGTCTGCATCCACGCCGGGCTGGCGTTCGGGCGAAATTTCGCGGGCGGGAATGGCGGAGGTCATGCGCTCAGCTCCTTCAGGCTTTCGCGGATCAGCTCGCCCAATGCCACGTCATCGCCACGGTCGCGCATGACATTCGACACCGCGCCGAATGCTTCCGCGCGGCCATAGCCAAGATTGATAAGCGCGGAAACCGCGTCGTTGCTGGCCGATTTCGGCACAACCGCGCCGGGTTTTCCGGTTTTGCTGCGCAGCTCGGACACCTGTTGTTGCGCGGCGGCGCCCAGCGCCATCTTGCCCGCCTTTTCCTTCAGTTCCGTCACAAGGCGCACGGCCAGTTTTTCGCCCACGCCATCGGCCTGTTTCAGCATCGCTTTGTCGCCCGATGCGATCACGACAGGCAGCTGTTCGGGCGATACGGCGGACAAAATGGCCTGCGCCGCTTTCGGCCCCACGCCCTGCACGGTGCAGAGTATCTGGAACCAGTCTTTTTCCGCATGGTCGGCAAAACCGTAAAGCAAAAACGCATCTTCGCGCACGACCGTTTCGATATGCAGACTCACGGGCGTGCCCTTGGCCGAGCCGATTTTAGCAAGCGTGCGGTTTGATGCCTGCACCAAATATCCCACGCCGTTCACATCGAGGATCACATGGTTCAGCGACACGCTGTCGATCAAGCCGGTGAGTTTCGCAATCATCGCGCCGCCCCCGCCATCACGCCGCCGATTTTCATTTTGGTCGCGCCGTGATGCGCGTGGCAGATGGCGACGGCGAGCGCGTCGGCGGCATCGCTGGTGGCTTCGACGCCCTGCAACAAAATTTTGATCATCATCTGCACTTGTTCTTTTTCCGCATGACCCGCGCCCACCACCGATTTTTTCACGAGGTTGGCGGGATATTCGGCGACATCCAGCCCGTAATGCGACGGTGCCATCATGACCACGCCGCGCGCAAGGCCGAGCTTCAGCGCCGATGCGGGGTTTTTGTTCACGAAGGTTTCCTCGATCGCCGCATGGGTGGGCTTCCACAATTCGATCATCTTGGTGATTTCAACGAACAGGTGGCGCAGCCGCGCGGCGGTTTCAACCTTGGCATCCGTCTTGATGACGCCATGCGCGATATGCTGCAGCCGGTTGCCCGTGACATCGATCACGCCCCAGCCCGTTTTCTGCAAGCCCGGATCGATGCCGAAAATCCTCACGCGGAGAGCCTTTCCATGACTGCATCATCGACTTCGAAATTAGAAAACACGTTCTGCACGTCGTCGCTGTCCTCCAACGCCTCGATGAGGTCGATCAGTTCCTGCGCCTGTTCCTGGTCGAGCTTGACGGTCATGTTGGGCCTCCAGATAACGCCGGCGCTTTCGGGGGCGCCGAATTTCTTTTCGAGCGCGTCCTTGACCGACAGGAAGTCTTCGGTGCGGGTAATGATCTCGTGCTTCGCATCGACGGTTTCCACGTTGTCGGCCCCCGCCTCTACGCCTGCCTCGAATATAGCATCAAAAGACGCCGCCGTGGCGGGATAAGTGATAAGGCCGATCTTGGCGAACATGAAGGTGACGGAGTTCGTCTCCCCCAGCGTGCCGTTGTTCTTGGTGAAGGCGGAGCGCACTTCGGCGGCCGTGCGGTTGCGGTTGTCGGTCAGCGCCTCGACGATCACGGACACGCCGCCGGGGCCGCGGCCTTCATAACGGATTTCGTCATAATTGCTGGCGCCGGCCGCGTTGGGCATCGCCTGCTCGATCGCGCTCTTGATGCGGGAGTTCGGCATATTGTCGGCACGCGCCGCCTGAATGGCGTTGCGCAGGCGCGGATTGGCATCGGGGTCAGGCAGTCCCGATTTGGCAGCGACCGTAATCTCGCGCGCCCATTTATTGAAAATCTTGGCTTTTTTCTTATCCTGCGCGCCCTTGCGGTGCATGATGTTCTTGAACTGGGAATGGCCTGCCATAATCGCGTCCGGTGTCGTTAAGAGTTAAAGATACGTTAAACCATATACGGTATAATAGTGTTGCAGAGCCGTTTTAGCACGGCGGCGGGTATGTGGAAAAGTGCGAAATGGCTTGATATTCAAGGACTGGCGCGCTATTTCTGGATACAGGGGAGTATGGGAAAACTTTGATTTCATTACAGAAAACGCATAGTGCCGCATGAGTTATCAGTTCAAGAACATTACCGTGCTGGTCGTGGA
>JADYYV010000074.1 GCA_020853455.1 Alphaproteobacteria bacterium
ACGAAAAAAATCCCCGCCTGGCTGCTCGGGCTTGGCATGGGCGGCGTCGGTTTTTTTCTGGGCGCGCTTTTCGTCTGGATACTCGCCCAGCGCACGCATTTCCGTTACTGGCAGGAACAGCGCCGCGCCGCGCGGCTGGAAAAAGAACTGGAAGCGCTGCAGGCGAAGCAGGCTGAAGTAAAAACCGAAACAGTCACCGCCCTGCCCGCGCCGCCGAGCGTGCCGGCGCCGGTGCGCGCAAATCTCCGCTAATCAAATCAGAATGACGGCTGGGGCTGCAGCGCCAATACGTTCTTGGCGAACGGGCGCACATAGCCGAGGCGGCGCATCGCAGGGTCGATGGTGTCGCGCGTTTCGGGATCTTTTTCGATTTGCTGCTGTGCCTTCAGCGCGTCCAGCACCGGCGCGGCGTCGGCGCGGTTGGTGGTCGCGGTCAGCAGGCCGTCCACGATATGGCGGCGATACAGCGGATCGGTTTCATTGCCAAGCGCGTTCAGCAAAATCGGCGCCGCGATATTCGCGCCGGTCGCATCGAGCGCCGCGATATGTTTCAGGTTGAGGATGCTCAGGCGGCGCTGGTCGCGCGATGACGCGCCTTCCAGCTGTTTTTCGATCACGACCGCAACCGCCGCCGGATGTTTATCGGCAAGGCGCGCAAGCCCGTTCGCATTGCCCGACAGCGCTTCGATGCGGCCGGCCATCGCAAAACCGTTCGCCAGCGCGTCCAGCGCCGCCGGGAAGGAGGTTGCGTTGGAAAGCGCGATATTGGTGATGTTTTCGGCGATCTTGTGCGCGGCGAAACCGTCGGTTTCCGCGGCGGCGCCTTGCGACAGCTGCTTCACCGCCGCCGATGATTGCGAGGGATATTTCTGGCCCAGCTTGCCAAGGCTTTGCGCGTAATCGACGCGGGTAAAGGAATCTTTTTCGCTCAATATCAGCTGGCCGATCGCATCTACCGCGAGCGGCGCCGCCGCCTCGTAGGCAAGCCCCAGTTCCAGCAGCGCGCCTTTCTGGTAGCTGCGCGCGTAGTCGTCTTTCTCGCGGCCCAGCAGCATGGCGATTGCGCCCGCCGCGTTCACCGCCTGCGCCGGATGGGCAAGGCCGATATCGCGGATCAGCCCCGCCGCCATGTAGCGCATGCCGGCATCGGTGTCGGTCGCAAACGCGCCGAACAAAATCGCGGTCGTGTTGCCGCCCAAAACTTTCGCGTCTTTCAGCGCCGCGTCGCGCAGCAGTTTCGCGGTGATCCAGCGCGAGCCGTAATCGGTGATGTTGGGCAGCGCGTCGGCCAGTTGCTGCGCCGCCGGCGTCGATGCGCCGTTGAAGGTTTTGGCATAGGCGGCCAGGTCCTTGCGCGCTTCTTCGCGTTCCGTGATCGTCGTATTTTTCTGCGCAAGGCGGTTGAGGGTGTCGCGCAGGTTAAAATCGTCGTTGGAAGCGGGCATGATCTTCTCGTCTGTTGTTTCTGAATACAGCGTCCGGGTGGTTTTCCGCCGGAAGGGTCGAAAAAAGACGGTATCAGTAAAGGTTACGCCTTCATTAATGTTATGTCAATTAATCCGTTGTTAACCATTTTAACCATTTGAATTAACTAATGTATTCTGATATGTTTTTCATATTATGACCGACTCGCGTGTAGCTCCAGAACTGGTTTTCGAGGCCATCCGCAACAGCGATGTGGCGCTGTTCGAGTCGTACCTGAAACAGGGCACCGATACCGAAGCGCGCAACGACAGCACGAACACGATGCTGCTGTTCACCTGCGTGCTGGGCAAGGCGCATATGTCGAGCCTGCTGGTGCAGGCGGGCGCGAATGTGAATGCGCAGGGCCACAATAAAATGTCGCCGCTGATGATGGCGATGTCGTTCAGCATGAACAAGCTTGCCGAAGAATTGCTGGAGCGTAACGCCGACACGGCGCTTGCCGATAAATTCGGCAACACCGCGCTCGACCATGCGAAGGCATCGGACAATATGGCGGGCGCCGCGCTGCTGCTGAAGCGCCTATCCGCAGTGCAGGTGCAGGCGGAAATGTTCCGGGCGCTCCGGGAAGAAAACCTGCCGGTTTTAAAAATCCTTGTCGTCGACTGCGGCGCGGACCTGACGCTGAAAAACGAACGCGGCGTGCCTGCCTATGATCTGGCCGAAGTCGCGTCGGATTTCGAGATCATCGATTTCGTGCGGGGCGCAACCGCCCATCACAGCGCGCAGCAATTATCGGCGGGCATCGGCGCAGGGCATACCGCGCCCAAAACCGCGCGGTTTACGCGCAGGCTCTAGGATCCCTTGCCGCCGGCCTTGTAGCTGTCGAGGAAACCCTTGAACATATCGACCTCGCCCGCGATTTTTAAAATCGTGTCGCGGTCGGAGAGTTTCGAGCTGCCGCCGGAGCGGGTCACGACGCGGAAGGTGTCGCGCTGCGAGGTGGCATCCATCGGCGACAAATAGCGCGACTTGATCGCGGCAAGGCTGGCGGTGTCGCCCGCCAGTTTATAGCCGACCGCCGTGTTGATCACCAGCTGCGCATCGGCTTCGGTCAGGCCCTTGTCGGCTTCGGGCAGCATGCCCTGCAGCGTCGCCGCCGCTTCTTTCCATTTGCGCGCGCGCCACAGCACATCGGCCTTGAGTTTCAGCGCGTCGGTGGAATTCGACGCCGCCAGCGCGGCAATCGCGTCATCGGGGCGGTTCAGCTGCGACATCGCGCGCGCGCGCAGCAGGTTGCGTTCGTCCATCAGCTGCGCAGACGCGTCGCCCGGCGCGTTCGCCAGCGTCGAGAGCGCCTTTTCCGGCAGCGAGTCGAGCAGATAGACCGCCGCGAGCTTGTTATAAGTGGATGCCACGCGCGCCTGCGGCATCTCGCCGCCCTGCAACTGCGTTTCCAGCAGCTTGGCCGCCTGCCCCAGCAAATCCATCGTGATCAGGTTGTCGGCGAAATTGAGCGTCGCAACCGCGCCTTGTTCGCCGTCGGGCATATAGGCGGAGAAACCGTTATAGATCGACACCGCCTCGAGCGGCGGCACATCCTTTGCCCCGCCCTTCACGAACAGGTCGGTAAAGACCGCCGCCATTTCATCCTTGATCGGCTGGCTGTCGTCGCGCAGGTTGTCGGCCAGCAATGCCGCGGTTTTCAAATCCTCGAGGCCGGACAGGTATTGGCGGTCGGCGATTTTCACGCGCCCCAGGCTTTGCAGCACCTGTATCTCCAGCCCGTCGCCGCGCCATGCGAAGCGCAGGCTGTCCAGTTCGTCAATCGCGGTTTTCGCAGGAATGATTTTTTCCTGATAGCGCAGCGTCGCCATCGCAAGCGACGCTTTCGTGTGATAGAGGCGGTCCAGGCCAAACGCAACCGGACGCCACAGCCGGATCGCTTCCTGCGCGTTGCCCATCTGCCGCGCGGCCTCGCCCTTCAGGTACTGAATCGCCGCCGCGTAATGCGGGTCGAACCCGCCCTCCATCGTGTCGAGCGAGGCGAGCAGCGCATTGGCGCGTTCCGCCTTGCCAAGCCGCAGCGCGGATTCCGCCATGTAAATCGTAAAGGGCGCGGCGATATTTTCGGGGTATTGCAGCAGCAGGTAATTGTCGGGCGGGAAAGCGCGGTTGGCCATGCGCCATTGTTCGGTCGCGGCCGCCGCGTAGCCCACCCACAAATTCACCTCGCCATGCTGCTGGATCGCGGGATGCGACAGGTCGGCGATCGCTTCGTCGTAATGCCCCGCCATGGCCGACGCCGCGCCGCGCAGCGCGATGAAGTTCGGGTTTTTCGCCATGTCGGGAGAATCCGTTTCGATCAGGCGCAGCATACCCAGCGTTTCCTGCCCGAAATTGTTGGCGAAATAGAGCAGCGCCAGTTTCATCAGCAGCGCGTCTTTCTCGTCGTCTTTTTTCGCCTCGGCGATCGCCAGCTGCAGCGCGCGCACGTTTTTATCGAGCTGCAGGATGCCGCCCTGCCGCCAGTTGGGGAAATCGAACAGCCGCGATTCATCGCGCGCCCCCGCGCGTTCCCCGGCGCCTGTAACGGCGGACGGGCCGGCGACAGCGCCCGGCGTCGCGGTAATGCCGTTCGGCGACGACAGCAGCACGAAATTGTCGATGCGCGTCACTTTCAGGTTATCCCTGAGCGGGCGCACGACCATGCCGATGGAGGCCGGCAGGATTTCAAGATCGGCGTAGCGGCGCGGCTGGTCGATGCGCTGCTGCTGGTCTTCGGACGCGACGGCGTATAACGTATCGCCGACCGCAGGGTCGGTGAATTCGATCACGCGGCTGGCGTTCTTGATCTCCGCCATCAGCTTCACATGGCCGGTCGATTCATCGACGACGGTATTGATGCGGTTCTGCGCGGGCATCTGGTTGACGCGGTTGGAGAGGCTGATGCGCCATGTGAGGTTCTGGCGCTCGACGCTGACGAAGCGCTGCTGCGGCAGGCTGTAATGGTATCCGGTCGCGCCCTTCATTTTAATGACGCGCGGATTGCCCAGCAGCGCGGCTTCGGGCCCCGCCGCCGACGGGTTGATCGCGCCCGCCGCTTCGGTATCCAGCACGATCCACAAATTGTTGAAGCGCGAAAACACGGCAAGGCGCGCGGGTTCGATGGTCGACAGCGTGATGACCGTCGGCTGCACCACGGGCGGCGCTTGCTGCTCCATCGACGCGGCCGACACCGGCGGCGCGGTATCGGCGGGCGGCGCGGCATCGACGATCACGGGCGACGCGGCGGTGTTCGGCGTACCCGGCAGTTTTTTGTCGATCGCTTCGGTGACCGCGGCGATCTGCGCGTCCAGCTGTTTGTCGGCGACCGTTTCCTGCGGCGCTACGGGCGTTGCGGCAGGCGGCGTTTCGGTTTTGATTTCCGGCTTCGCAACCGGCGCGGGTTTTGCGGCGGGTTTTGCCGCTGCGACAACCGGCTTCGTATCGGGCGTCAGTCTGACCGGCTTTTTGCTTTCATCGGCGGAATCGGCAAAGGCGCGGTCGGCGGCGTTTTTATCGCGCGCCAGTTTTGTTTCAGTTTTCGTTTCAGTTTTCGTTTCAGTTTTCGTTTCAGTTTTTGTTTCTGTTTTTGCTTCCGTTTTCGGCGCAGGCTTGGCGGGATAAAGGTCGAGGACGATTTGTTTTTCGATGCGGTAATCCTTGGCCGTCGCGCCGTCTTGCAGCGCGATGGTCATGCGCGTCGTGCCGTCGTTTTCATTCACCGTCTTGATGCTGCGGATCATCTTTTCGGTGTCGGACGGAATTTTGAATGCGGTTGCGGTATCGAACACGATGACAAGGTTGCTGCCGTCGCGCGTGACGCGATACGCGGTCAGCCCCTTGAAATCGAAAACAACGCGCGTATAGGCCTTGTGCACGCCGATGCGCACGGGGATGGGCGACGGGCTTTGCGCAAAGGCGAAGGGCAGCGGCGCGGCACAGGCAATCGCGCCCGCCACAAGGCATGGCAGCCACCGTCTATGCCAGACATCGAAAGCCCGCGTCATGCTGTTAAAAAACCATCCCCTGCCGAAACCAAAATCCCGTTCCCATGTTACACGAAAAAACGTGGAGAATCAGTCGGTAAGAAAGGAAACCGCTCTATTTTAACATAAAGCGCAAAAGGGGCAGAGCAAGGTACTTTGCCCACCCACTTCGTCATCCCCGCGAAAGCGGGGATCCCGTCGGCATCTTGCGCCCTGCCAATCGCTGAGATCCCCGCTTTCGCGGGGATGACGAATGGGGGCGAATAGAAAAAACCCCGGCATCTCTGCCGGGGTTTTTTAAACAGCAAATGCCGCTTAGTAGTTCGGCTTGATCTTCTTCACGGGCAGGTCCGCCGCGACCGGTTCGTCGTCGATCATTTCGATCATGCCGTTTTCGGTCATAGAGAAACGGGCGGAGAACAGCGCGTTGCCGTAGAGAACCATGGCGGAAGCTTCAAACGCGCCTTCGGCGGTTTTGCCTTCGAACGCTGCGGGGCGGATCGCGCCTTCGATCACTTTCTTGGTCGATTCATCGAGCTTGCCCTTGTCGAGCGCGGGGTGGTCGAGGCTTTCCACGATCAGGAAGGGGCCTTCGTCGCCATGCACGAAGTAGCAGAAGAAGCGCAAGTATTCGAGGCTGTTGGCATCCGAAATCTTGATGGGGTCGGCTTCATTCGCGTCATGGATGGGCGCGGAAGACCCGTCGAGCAGGAACATGCGGCCCTGCTTGGCCAGAAACCAGAACGGGCCGGTATTGGCCGGCCATGCGGTGTCGTTCACGCGCACAAGGCCGATCGAGGTGTAGAACGGCAGCTGGCACCATTCGGCGGTGGCCGACGCGGCCGATGCGTTGTGCTTGCCCTGAATGGGATTGATGAGTTTCAGGAAGGGCTCCAGCTGCGCGCCGACGACTTGCTGCCAGTTATACTGCTCGAACATAGCGGGATTTGCCTTTCCGGAAGAATCTGTAGAAACATTCGTCTGTGATGTTGTCATGACTCTATCCACATTACAAGGGATTGAAATTGAAGCCTGATTTTATGCAGCCACGCGCAATTTGTCCAGCAGTCTATCCATAAAGTTCTCGCACTTCACGACCTGCTCCTTGGCGATGAATTCGTTCGGCTTGTGCGCCTGCGCGATCGATCCCGGGCCGCAGACGACCGTGGGAATGCCTTTATTGTGGAAGATGCCGGCTTCGGTTGCGAAAGAAACCTTTTCCGTCGCGTTGGATCCCGACAGCGACAGCACGAAATCGACCATCGGGTCGTCGTTCGCGATGTCGAAGGAATGGACGCCCGCCGTGTATTTGAAATGGAAGCCCGATTGCGGGTCCAGTTCCTTCATGCGGGGTTCAAGGTTGCGGAAGGCGTATTGGCGGATTTCCTCGATGACCGTTTCCGGGTTCACTTCGGGAATGTTGCGCACTTCGAGCGAGAATTCGCACAGGTTCGGCACGATGTTCAGCGCCGTGCCGCCCTTGACCACGCCGACATGGACGGTCGTGAACGGCGGATCGAACTGCTTGTTGAACGGGCCTTCGCTGGCGAAGCGGCGCGCGACCGATTTGGAATAGGCGATCAGCTCCGCCGCGTATTCGACCGCGTTGACCGAATAAGGGGCGAGCGAGGAATGACATTCCTTGCCATGCACGGTGCATTCAAGGTCGCAGATGCCCTTGTGACCCGTAATCGTTTTCATGAGCGTGGGTTCGCCCACCACGCAAAGCTTGGGTTTTACCGCGGCATTGGCGATGTGTTCGGCGAGTGAATGTGCGCCGAGGCAGCCGAGTTCTTCGTCATACGACAGCGCGAAATGGATCGGCGCGTTCAGCGGCTTCCTGACCATTTCCGGCAGCTTCGCGAGCGCGATTGCGATGAAGCCCTTCATGTCGCAGGTGCCGCGCGCCACCAGGTTGTCGTTATCGTCGCGCAGCTTGAACGGGTCGCTGTCCCAGGCCTGGCCTTCTACCGGCACGACATCGGTATGGCCGGAGAGGACGATGCCCGCTTTATCGGCGGGGCCGATGACCGCGTGCAGGTTCGCCTTGTTTTTCGTCTCGTCGTAAACGAGGTGCGATTTGATGCCGTAGCCGTCCATGTAATCCTGCACCCAGTGGATCAGCTCGAGGTTCGATTTGACCGAGGTCGTATCGAAGCTGACCAGTTTTGCGAGCATCTCTTGGGAGCTGAGGACGGTTTTCGTCATGATCTTCGGGCACACTTTCCTGTAAGGAATAAAGAATGACATTTAAAATAGCCATTTTCGCGGGATATTCAATTCAAGACTGCTTTTCAGGCACCCGAAAACCTCTGCCAAGGTTTTGATTTACCTTAATTAAAACACCCTTACCCCCTGCCCGGTTATGCCCCGTCCGATACCCTATTTTATTGACATAATACGCCAAACCCTGTACAAACGATAACATAACAAAAACAAGAGATTCGACACGGCGCCGATGCCCAAGCGCAGGTGCCCGAAAGATGCCCGAAAGATGAAGGTGTGAACATGCAAGAATTCGCCGAAACAGGCCTGCCCTGGGACCAGAATGTTTTCAAAGCCTATCTCGCCTATGCGAAAACGCCGGGACTGGGCGGTGAATCGGTCGAGCATCCGGTGCGCGTCGCGCAGCTTTTCAACAACGTCGCGGCATCCGATACGCAATTGCAGGCCCTGAGCCTGCTGGCCTATATCCCCGAAGACGCCTATGGCCAGCTGGAGCGCCGGTTCGGCAAGGAGACAACCGATTTCGCCCGCGAAGTATCCGCGCATATGCGCACCAACTGGGCCTATATCGACGAAGCCTCGCCCAAGGTGAAAGCCTTCGTGATGGCCGACAACATCACCTGGATCGACGAGCTGCAGAACAAGTTTTACGAAGTCGCGCAAAGCCTGAACGAGGCGCAGGAAAACGGCAGGCAGCCGCAAATCCAGATGCCGATGATCCCGTCGCAGCGCGTGCTGGACAACATCGCGAAATTCGCCGTCAACAGCTCGGGCGTGCCCGCGCTGGAAGGCGAATTCATCGACAAGATCGAGGAATTCCGCCGTTCGCTGCCGGAAAAGCTGGAAGTGTTCGGGCTGAAAGCGGCGCCCGCGCCGGAATTCAAGCCCTTCAACGAAACCGGCCTTTTGAACGATTCCACGGTGAAAGCGGCCTATGCGGCGCTGGCCGCGAACCCGCGCGTGAAGGCGGATGACGCCGAAGTCGCGCTCGAGGCGGCGCAGCTGCTCAGCTCCCAGCCCTCCACCCGCAATCCGGTCGGCATCGCCGCCGCGCTTTTGGATATCGGCATCGGCTGGCGCGGGCCCGACGATTTCAAATTCCTGGGCAACCGCGTCAGCGACGACGTGATCGACCTGTTTGAAAAATACAACGTGCGCGACCGCGGCGCGCCGGAAGGCATCACGAACGCCCCCGTCGAATACCGTCAGTCGGCATTGGCGTTTGCGACCGTCATCCTGCACCGGTCTTTGAAGAACCTCGACAAGATGTTCACCTTTATCGCCGACAACCCCGACCGGTTCGAGCCCGAACAGGCCAAGCTGATTAAAACGACGCAGCTTGCGCAGATGGGCGGGCTTGTGAAATCGGCGCAGAAGTTTCTGGGCGAAATCGGCGACAGCGCGCAGGCGCCCGAGCTGAAAGGCCTTTACGAGACCAAGATCGCGGCGGCGCAGGAATTCATCAAGGACCAGACGCCCAAACCCGTGCTGATGCTGCCGGCGCCCAGGAAAAAACCGGGCAAGGATTTCGACCTCTAAGCCGTAAGATACCCCTGGACGACAGGGATTCGGGGGATGCCTTTTTGGAGGGGCATCCCCCTATTTTTTACCCGCGCCGCAGCATCGTTAAAGCTTTGTAATTCTTGATTTTTAGGGTCATTTTATTTTCACATAATAGATTGACAGCTTTGATACCCATTTGCTAGAAAGTAATCTTCGCTGCCAGACAACAGCGGGGAATAAACCCTGCACACCGAGGAGTGTATAGACAATGCAATTCAACGAAACCGGCCTGCCGCTCGACGCGACTGTTTTCAAGGCCTTCACGATGTATTCCAAAAACGCCGCGCAGCCCGCGCCCAAGGCGCGCCAGATCCAGCCCGGCGTCACCGCCGAAAAACCGGAAGCGCATGACAATTATCCCGTGCGCGTCGCGCAGCTCCTCAACGAAACCGGCAACACCGACCCGCAGCTGCTGTCGCTCGCGCTGCTCAACGTCATGCCGCCGCAGACCTATGGCATCGTCGAAAAATCCTTCGGCAAGCCGATGATCGACCTGCTGAACGAAGCCGGCAAGCACAACAAGACCGCCTTCGCCTATGTCGCCGAAGCCAGCGAAAACGTGAAGCTGCTGACGCTCGCGGCCGCCGTTGCGACCTTCGAGGAATTCCGCGGCGAAGCGCAGAAGGCCGAAGAGATGCTGATGAAAATGGCGAACGGCGAACAGCCCGCCAACGGCCGCCTGATGATACCGATGATCCCCGACATGCGCATTTACGAACGCCTGTCCGAAGTGCTGTTCGACAAAACCACCAGCCGCACGCTGGAAGAATACTTCCGCGAGAAACTGTCGGATTTCAAGAACGACAACGACCGCCTGAAAAGCCGCATCATCGACATGGGCCTCGCCGAACAGCTGCCCCCGCAGATCGGCTATATGCTGAACCGCCCCGACACCGCGTCGTTCCGCTATCCGTCGTTCGAGGAAACCGGCCTGCTCGACACCCCGAAAGTGCGCGCGGCCTATGAAGTGATCACCACCCACCCGTTCGTGCCGCCCGAAGGTTTCGAGGCCGCGGTCGAAGTGGGCAAGCTGCTGACTGACAAGCTGGAGGCGCCGAACCCGACCGCCGTCGCGACCGGCCTTCTGATGACCGGCATGCAGCACATCACCCCCGAAGATTTCGAGTTCCTCGACAAGAAACTCGACTGGGATGTGACCGACCTGATGAAGAAATACGGCAACGACGCGGGCGTATCGCCCCGCGAAATCGCCGTTGCGCCGCTCGAGCTGAAACAGGTGCTGCTGGCCAACACGATCGCGTCGCTGGGCGGGATGCAGGAAGGCATCAAGTCGCTGAAGGAAATGATCGACCAGCAAGAAGACATCCCCGAAAAAATGCGCCCGCTGGTGCTGGCCGAAAACCTGGAACGCATGCTGTTCATGACGGACATGATGGACCAGACGCGCCGCATGGTCGGCAACGCGCAGGCACCGCAGCTGGAAACGCTGTATAAAAACCTGATGAAGGAAGTGCGCGCCGAAATCGCGGAAAACATGCCGAAAAACCCGACCGCCCCCTTCGGCGGCATGGGCGGTCCCGGCGGCCGCGGCCCGCGCCCGTCTTCGCCCGGCGGCCAAAGCTTTGACCTCGACTAAGCAAAGCCCGCGCAAAAGATAAAAAATCCCCCGGTTCGCAGCCGGGGGATTTTTGATTCGCGCGAAAAACCGCTTTTTGCGCGTTACAAACGCGTTATCCGGCATGGCATTTTAAAAAAATTTTCACGCGCCCAAGCCGCTCGGATCGCGGCATATTCGCCTGTCGCAAACGCGTTGTAACGAAATGAACGGTTGAATCCTGAGGTCAAAGTTGAGAGAATCTAATCAGGCTCGAGAGCTGCGGGCGGAAAAGAAAAATCAGAAAAATCATCAACTCTGTAACCCCTGCGAAAGCAGGGGGCCAAGCAGCCTCTCGTATTGCAGGCGGCTGCGGCTCACGGGCGTAACCGCCAAGCATACTGATAATGCTCAGACCCCTGCCTTCGCTGGGGTTACAGCGGATTATAGTTTTTTGAGGTTCTTCTCGTCATACGCGCAAGTGATCGATCCGCCGCGCAGGGCGTCGGGGATGTCGAAGGTGCGCTCGATGCCGGCAGCGAGGTCGTCGTCGAGGGCGTAGATGCTGGAACACGCCACTTCATCGCCGGGGTCGCCGTTGACGAGCGGGCAGAACATCAGTTTCTGGCCTTCAAGATCGAACATGGCCTGAAACGACATTTTCTCCGATCCGCTTTTGGGCGACAGCGGCACGTTCAGGCGCGACTGGGGGGCGAGCCTGAATTCGGCTTCGTTGAAATCTTTCCAAAACTTGCCGAATTTGGCGCTTCCGAGGCCGGCGCGGCAGTCGAGCGTCTGGCTGCCGGCTTCGCCCGTGGCGGGCGCGGCCATCGACGCGACATCGCTGTCGAGGGTGCGGAATTTCGGTTTGGCCTGCGGCTGGAAGTATCTGGACAAGTCGGGCATCTGGTCGCAGGCGGCCAGAAACAGCGGCAGCAGCAGGATCAGGGCTGCGGCAGGCAGGCGGCGGTCAAGGCTGCGGGAGAGGAAAGAAGATTTTTTCATGTCTTGCTTTTCATGGACTGGATATATTTTAGTAGAGATATCAGGCCAAGGCCAACATCTTTCTTGGCCTTTTGCTTAAAATCACGACCTTAAGGCGGATCGATTGTTCAAGCGCGTCACCCTGTTCCGGTTTTTCAACTTCCCCGTCAAGGCGGATGCCAGCTGGATATTCCTGTCGATCCTGATTTTCTGGACGCTGGTGAACAATTTCTTCCCCGCGCGGTATCCGGGGCATAACCTTGAAACCTATCAGGTCATGGGGGCGGTCACGCTGGCGGGCGTGATTATTTCCATCATCGCGCACGAGGTCGCCCATGCGATCATCGCCGAATACTATCATATGCCTATCGAAAGCATAACTTTGTTCATCTTCGGCGGCGTGGCGGAAATGAAGGGGGAGCCGTCGCACCCCAAGGGCGAATTCCTGATGGCGGTCGCAGGGCCCGCGATGTCGGCGCTGCTGGGGATATTTTTCTGGGCGTCGGAAAACGTCTACATGATGAAATACGGCGCGGCCGACGCGGGCAGCCAGGTTTTGGAATACCTGGGCGACCTGAACATGCTGATCGCGGCGTTCAACATGGTGCCGGCCTTCCCGCTGGACGGCGGGCGGGCGCTCCGGGCGGCGATCTGGCATTACAAGAACAACCTCGTGCTGGCGACGCGCATCGCATCGGGCCTGGGGGCGAATTTCGCTTACCTGCTGATCGGCTATGCGGTTTATAAAATCTGCTGGCACAACAACATGGTGCAGGGCATGTGGTACGGGCTGTTCGGCTATTTCGTCTATGGCGCGGGGCTGTATGCCGTGCGCCAGACGGAAAGCCGGTCGCTGCTGAGTTCGGAAAAAGTCACGCGCTTCATGCATGACCACATCGTTTCCGTGTCGCCGGACCTGACGATTACCGACCTTGTGGACGGTTATTTCTACAAGCACTACCAGAAACTGTTCCCGGTGGTCGATCGCGACCGGCTGGTCGGCATCATCACGCTGCAGGCGGTGCTGCTGATCGACCGCCACAAATGGGGCTTCCTGCATGTGGCGAGCGTCATGCAGCCGCTGACGGAGACGAACACCATCGACCCCGATACCAGCGCGGCGGGCGCGCTGGAACTGATGCAGAAACAAGGCAGGGATTCGCTGCTGGTGACGCGCGACGGAAAATTCATGGGCGTGATCGCGCTGCGCGATTTGTTCGCCTATCTGTCGATCACGATGAAGGTCGACCGCGACCGGCCGGTGATGACAAGCCGGGGCGCGGACGGGCGGTAACCCTTTTTTCTTCGTCATTCCCGCGAAAGCGGGGATCTCAGGGATAAGTAGAGCGCATGAAGCCGACGGGATCCCCGCTTTCGCGGGGATGACGCGTCAGGGCCGATACTGGCCGTCATTCGCCGCCGGACGCTTCAGCACCGGCTTGTCGGTCTTGTCGACGGGGAACAGCTGCGCCTGCAACTGCCGGATCTGTTCGGCCATGTCTTTTATCGTCTTGGCCATGCGTTCCTGTTCCTGCGCCATCAGGTACTGGTTGCGGCGCACTTCGTCGAATTCCTCGCGCAGTTTGCGCGCGACACTCTGGCTCGCCGTGCCGTTGCGCTCGACCGCTTCCAGCCTCTGGCTCAGGCGGCGGATCTTGCTTTGCGCATCATGATCCATTGTCATGGCTTTGCCTGCCGTTTCACGGGCGTACCCAGTTTCGGCTTGTCCAGCTGCGGGGCAAGGTCGCGGCGCAGGCCCTTGATTTCGTCGCTTAAGGTTTCGATCGCTTTCGCAATGCTGTTAAAGGCCGACACCATTTGCGCATCCGATTTTTCCTGCCGCTGGTTCAGCTGGCGCAGCAGGTTGGCGGTGACTTCGTCGCCGCTGCGCACGGCGTCGCGGACGGACCTGACCATTTCGTAGTCCTGTTTGTCCATCGGCATGGCGCTACAGCCCCTTGTTCGGCGAGGGCAGCCTGACGGGCTTGTCCAGCTGCGGGTTCATGTCGCGGCGGATAGCCTTGACCTCGGCGGACAGTTCGGCAACGGCGTCGCCGATGCGGTTCAGCGCGTCGGCAATAAGTTTCTGGTTGCCGACGACGATTTCGAAATTGCGGTGCAGGCGTTTTTCGGACGCCAATATCATTTCCTGCACTTTGTTGC
Organism: Alphaproteobacteria bacterium; assembly: GCA_020853455.1. GTDB lineage: Bacteria > Pseudomonadota > Alphaproteobacteria > Micavibrionales > UBA2020 > JAPWJZ01. The sequence goes on from JADYYV010000074.1 coordinate 13,945, forward strand.
GGTCGTAGCTGTCCATCTGTCAGGCTTTCTGCGTTTTCGGCGCGGCAAGCTTCGCGGGTTTTTCAAGCTTTTGCGGACCCAGATCGGCGCGCAGCGCCTTGATCTCGGTCGTGAGTTCCTTCAGCGCGGCCGCGACGCCGCCCATCGCCTCGATCATCGCGCGGTCGCGTTTCGCCGCGTCGTCGAACTGCGTTTTCGTGTATTTCCTGACGATGGTTTCGATTTTCTGTTCGTCGTAATAGCCAAGGCCGCTCATGGTGTTTTTCCTTTGGGTGCGGCAAGCCTGACCGGCTTGTCGAGCTCCGGGTTCAGGTCGCGGCGCAGGTCGCGGATTTCCCCGGTCAGCGTCTCAAGCGCGGCCGCCACCTTGTTGAAGGCCGCGAGCATCAGTTTCTGGTTGCCGTCGGCCTTCGCCATATCGGACTGCATCTGCTGCAACGTGCGCTGCACGCGCTTTTCCGCGTCGGCGACGGCATCGGTGATATCGACCTTGTCGTAGTAGTTGAGCGTCATGGCGTTGCGTCCTTCGGCTTGGGAAGCTTCGCGGGTTTGTCGAGCGCCTGCGGGCCGAGGTCTTCGCGCAACCCCCTGATCTCGACCGTCAGCGCCTCGAGCGCGGCGGCGATGCGGTTGAAGCCGTCGCCGATCTCGCGCTTCAGGCGCAGTTCGGATGCTTCGACCGTGTCCGTGATGTCTCTCCTGTCGTGGAAATCGAGGCTCACGGTGTTGCTCCTGTTTTCGGGGCGCCCAGTTTTGCGGGTTTGCCAAGCTGCGGCGATAAATCTTCGCGCAGCCCCTTCACTTCGGTTGCAAGCGCGGTGAGCGCGTTTGCGATGCTGTTGAAGGCGGCGAGCATCTGCGCATCGGTCTTGCGCTGCGCGGCCTGCGCGCTGTCGAACATGCTGCCCAGTTCGCGGATGTCGTGCCGGATGCCGCGCATTGAATCATCGGCATCGTCGTATGAACTGACTCGTGCAAAGGCCAAAAGAATCTCCTGCCACATTAGGAAAAATGTACTGGCCTAATTAAGCAGGTATATGAAAATAAGTCAACCGAAACAGGTGGCTGGAATGACGCTAACCCATTGATGCGCCAATGCCATCCAAGATTCTTGGATATTATGTAAATGTCAGGCCGTTTTCGTCCGTTCAAACGCGCCGCCGTGGTCGCGCGACCATTCGGCGGGGGCACTCAGGAATTTTTCCACTTCGGCGAAGGTCGCTTCCGGGAACAGCTGCCGCGCGCGGGCTTCGGCCAGTACATCGCGCCAGGTGGCCAGCGCATGCAGCTTCAGTTTCGCATCGGCGAAAATCTGCGGGCTTTCCTTGTAGATGTTATAGAAGAAAACGGAGAACACATCGTCCACAACCGCGCCGCCGTCGCGCAGCGCATTGCCGAACGCAACCTTGCTGGCGCCGTCGGTTGCAAGGTCTTCGACCAGCAGCACTTTCGCGCCTTCGGGCATTTCGCCTTCGATCTGCGCGCCGCGCCCGAAACCCTTGGGCTTCTTGCGCACATAGAGCATCGGTTTTCCGAGTTCTTCGGATATCCATGCGGCATAGGAAATGCCGGCGGTTTCGCCGCCCGCGATGTAATCGACGGATTTGATGTCGCAATTCGCCGTCAGCAATTCGCAGGCCATGCGGATAATCTCGCGCCGCGGCTCAAGGAACGAAATCACCTTGCGGCAGTCGATATAGACGGGGCTGGCCCAGCCGGAGGTGAAGATAAACGGCTTTTCCGCGTTGAAATGGACAGCCTTGATGTCGATCAGCAGCTGCGCGGTGCGTTGTGCGGAGGTTGCCATCAGAACCACCGTCCGCCGCCCGGGCGGCTGGGCGGCTTGAAGATCCAGTAATTGCGCACGACGAACATGACGATCAGGAACAGCGCCTCGATGCCGAGCGCGCCGATGACGGCGAAGGGCCAGCGGAATTTTTCGATGCTTTCGGCATCCAGCACGACCGACATGTTGAGAACCCAGGACGCGCAGATCATGGCGCAGGCGCCGACCACGGACCAGTTGAAAACACGGACCTGTTTTTCATTCGCGTATTGCGGCTTGAAGGCGAAGAAGGCCCAGGCCACGGCAGCGCCGATAAAAAACATCAGGGCGATCAGTGGGCCCATATTTGCGGCTCCTTGCGTTAAAAAAGCACCTGTCGTGCAGGTGCTTTTTTGTAGCCGTTTTCCGGCTGTTAATCAACTATATGCGGCTTACGCGCGTTGAGAAGCCGAAAAGCTCTGGGCATGGAAACTGTCCAGCACGCGTTCGAACTTGCGGCGGGTTTCGGCCGAAAGCGGCGCGAACTCCGCCCCGATGCCGCGGCGCACCGCGCGCACGACCCGTCCGGACTGCTGGATGCTGACCGTTTCGTTCGGCAGGCGGAAACGCAGCTGGAACTGCACGCGGTCGCCGACCACCAGCGATGTGCCGGGGGGCGGATCGAAGAAGAAACCGCCCATGCTCCAGTCCTTCAGGTGGAAAGACCGGTCGGCCACCACCACTTCGGCCTGCAGGGCCGGATGGCGCACATGCCGGCGGCGCGCCTGTGCGTCCTCTTTGTTGAGGCTGCCGTCGCCAAGACCAAGTTTTTGAAGAATCGTTTCGATGATCATGTTCATGTTCCCCTGTTCTGTCCCGTAATACAGCCCGGTTTCTTAAACACCTGCTATAAATCATAGGCCAAATCGCGATAAATTCAAGTTTTTCAATGCCATAAATGGGAAAGCGAAGGTCAAAACGCAGCAAAATGCCAATATTATGGAGAAATGCGGGCAAAACGGGTGCTTTCCCTTGACTCTATCGACCCCCATCCCCTATATATTCTCTCCATAAAGCAGCAGCTATTGCTGCAACCGTGATCTGGCTCGGATTGGCTGCCTCGATGACGGTTTATTCTTGAAAGGAAAACAAAATGCCAAAGATGAAAACGCACTCGGGCGCGAAGAAGCGCTTCAGTGTCACCCGCCGGGGTAAAGTGCAGGCTCGCGCCGCACATAAACGCCACCGCATGAGCGGCAAATCCAAACGTATGAAACTCGCTGGTTGCTCGACGCTGATCCTGAACGGATCGGACGCCCGCATCATTCTCGACGATTTCATGCCCTACCAGCGCAAGCTGCAGCGCAAGAAACGCCGCTACGACGGCCCTAACAAGAAGGAAGCCGCATAATGGCACGCGTCAAGGGAGGCACAGCCTCGATCAACCGCCACAAGAAAATTCTCGAACTGGCAAAAGGCTATCGCGGCCGTGGCAGCAAATGCTACCGCGTCGCCATCGAAAAAGTCGAAAAGGCACTGCGTTACGCATACCGCGACCGTCGCAACAAGAAACGCGACTTCCGCGGTTTGTGGATCCAGCGTATCAACGCCGGCGCACGCCTGAACGGCCTGACCTATTCCACGCTGATGAACGGCCTGAAACTGGCCGGCAACCAGCTGGACCGCAAAGTCCTGTCGGACATCGCGATCCATGACGCAGCCGGCTTCGCCGCCATCGCCGCACAGGCGAAAGCGGCGCTGGATGCGCAGAAGAAAAAAGCCGCTTAAGCTTTTCTTCGGATAAAAGATAAAAAAGCCCCGGTGAAAACCGGGGCTTTTTCTTTGATCTGTTTTCTAAAACTTTTTACCCGCCGTTTTTCTGGCCAAGGCCGTAGGTTTCGATCGGTTTTGCGCCGGACGGATCGAAGGCGCGGGCATCTGCCGCGCGCGTATCGGCCGCAACCGTGCCGAATTCCTGCTTGATCGTGGCATCGGGATTGACGATGCGCGACGCGCCGATTTTTTCTTCGGGGTTATACTCTTTCGCATTGCGCGCGCCGACCGCCGCTTCGTTCGGCTTGATGCCGCGCTTGCGGGCGAAATCGTCGGTGTTCACTTTATTCGATTTATCGGTTGCGCGGTCGATATGGCGCATGATGCCTTC
>JADYYV010000075.1 GCA_020853455.1 Alphaproteobacteria bacterium
ATGGCTGATCTGGGGCGTTATCTCCAGCATCGGCTTTGCCGCGCAGATTGCCGAACATGCGGGCGCTGCATCTTGGGTGCGCGGCGTCGGCTGCATCACCTGCTTTGTCGTGGTCGGCCTGTGCTGGTTCAAGGGGGAACGCGACATCCGCCGCGTGGACTGGATCACGCTTGCGGTGTCGCTCGCCGCCATTCCGCTGTGGATACTCACGAAAACGCCGATGTGGTCGGTCATCCTTGTCTGCCTGATCGACACTTCCGGTTATCTGCCGACCCTGCGCAAGGTGTTCAACAAGCCGAAGGAAGAAACGCCCTATGGCTATATCCTGTCGTCGCTGGGCGCGTTCCTGTCGGTGCTGGCGATTGACAACTACACGATTTCCACATGGCTCTACCCCGCCGTGCTGACGGCATCGAATATCCTGATGGCGGGATTCATCTTCCTGCGCCGTTACCAGCTGCATGTCCGTGCGAAAAAGAACGAAGTGCTGGCCGCGTCCGAAGAAGCGAGCCTGCATATATGATGATGACCGAACTGCAAATTTTCGGGGCGCTGGCGACCAGTACGGTTTTTATCTCGCGCTTCTTTTATTTCCGCAGTATCTATCGCGACGGCGCGAAGCCGCACGCGTTTTCATGGCTGATCTGGGGCTGCATTTCCGCCGTCGGTTTCGCGGCGCAGGTTGCCGAAGGCGCGGGCCCCGGCGCCTGGGCGCGGGGCTTTGCCTGTGCCACATGCTTCATCCTCGTCTTCATCGGCTGGCAGCGCGGCGACCGAAGTTATAAAACCGGCGACTGGATGACGCTTGCCGTTTCCCTGTCAGCCATCCCGCTCTGGATCGTCACGCAAACGCCGATCTGGTCGGTTATCCTTGTCTGCATCATCGACTGCGTCGGATACCTGCCCACCATCCGCAAGGCGGTCGATAAACCGTTCGAGGAACCGGCCGCGGGTTACGCGTGGTTTGCTGTCGGCGCGCTGCTGTCGCTCGCCGCGCTTGAACATTATACGCCGTCCACATGGCTCTACCCCGTCGTCATGGTCATTTCCAACAGCGCCATGACCGGCTTCCTGCTGCTGCGCCGCCAGCAGAAAACGGCAATTGCCTGAATCGGCGGGAATGTTATTATAAAGCCATGAAACACCTGTTTTTCGCCCTGTTTATCCTGTTCTGCATCGCAAGCCCCGCCGCCGCCATGAATGCGCAGCAGGGCGAATATTCATCCGCGCCGTACAAACCGCGCTTTACGCAGGAAGTCGCCAGCATCGAAGTCCTGAAAAAAGACCGCCTGATGGTGCTGTTCGACGCCGAAGGCAAGCTCATCACGAGCTATAAAATCTCGCTCGGCCGTTTCCCCGAAGGCCACAAGGAACAGGAAGGCGACGGCCGCACGCCGGAGGGCAAATACACCATCGACATGCGCAACGGCAACAGCCACTACTACCGCTCGCTCCGCATTTCCTATCCCGGCCCCGAAGACATCAAGAACGCCAGGAAAAAAGGCGTGAACCCCGGCGGCAATATCTTTATCCACGGCAAGCCGAACATGAAATTCTGGATGTTCTGGAAGTACAATAAATCCAAAGACTGGACGGACGGCTGCATCGCCGTCGATGACCGCGACATGCGCGAGCTGTGGGAAGTCATCCACCAGGGCACGCCCATCACGATCAACCCCTAAGGGATTTTCCATGCCCGTGCTTGAAACGCTCACGCCCGCCCTGACCGGCCTGATGATGCTGGCAAATGCCGGCTGCCCCGCGCAGGGAAAGGTCGATGTCGATGTGCGGCTCGATAAACGCGACAGCGCCTATATCACCAACCTGACCTCGCAGCAGCTGACCGCGAAATACGGCCGCGACCCCGACTCCACCCTTTCCACCGACGGCCACTGGATGGTCAGCGGCGTGACGGTGGTCAGCGAAGGCGGATTGTCGGCGCAGACGAAAATGTCTTTCAACGTGCTGCCGGATTACAAAAACAACAGCGCCTGCCTGACGGTCGACAAGGTGGAATACACCGTGCAATACGCGCCCAAAATCTTCATCGCGCAGGATTACAAGGATATGGGCTGCCGCTATTCGGCCACGCTGATGCATGAAAAACGCCATGTGCAGACCGATGTGCGCACCTTCAGCGATTTCTTCCCGGACATGGCCAAAAGCATCCGCGACACGGTGCAGCGCGCGGGCGCGCAAGGGCCTTTTCCCTATGCCGCCGCCCCCGATATGCAAAAGCGCACGATGGACCAGATCAATACCGACCTGAAGCCTGTCTTTGACCGGCTGGTCGAGTTGCGCCGCAAACGGCAGGCCGAAATCGATACCGAGGCGAATTATATCCGCGACACCGCCCTCTGCCCCGGGCAGTTCCCCAAATTTGACGGCGCAAAATAGATATGGTCGAATAGGGATATGATCGGTTTCGACCCCATATCCCTGCCCGCACTGCTGGTGCTTGCCGGCATGTCCTCCGGCGGCTGCCCCAATCTTGGCACCGCCAGCGTCGATGTGCGCCTGAACGCCAGCGAAGCGCCGCTGGATACCAGCATGACGCATGAGGAACTGACAGCGGGTTTCGCCAACAACCCCGATTCAACGCTGTCGACCGAACCCGGCTGGCATCTGGGCGGCCTCACGATGAGCAACGTCGAACAATTATTCAGCGCGCATTTCCAGCAGGCGCTGTTCCCCGACGGCACGGCATGTTTTGCGCTGTCCGATGTGGCGATCGATATTGTCTATACGCCCGTCATCTATGTCGCGTCCGATTACGTCAGCAACAAATGCCGCTACACGGTGACTCTGGCGCATGAACAGCGCCATGTGGGCACCGATCTGCGGGTTTTCAACGATTTCACGCCGTACCTGCAGGGCAACCTGCAGTCCTATGTCAACCGCATCGGCACGCAGGGGCCGTATGACCAAAGCCAGCTGCAGGCGGCGCAGGACGCGCTGCTGGAACAGGTGCAGCAGGCGGCCCAGCCCTATATGGACCAGCTGGTGGAGGCGCGCCGCCAGCGACAGGCCGGCTTCGATACGCAAACCAATTACGAGCGCGAAAGCGCGCTTTGTCAGGGTAACGGTGAGTGATGCTTGAAATCCCGCTGATGCTGTCAAAAATGTATCTGCTGGCGCAGATGACCGTCTGCCCGATGCCGGATTACATTCCCGAAGTCGATGTCGAATTCCGCACCAGCAAACCAGAATACGTGACCGCCGTGCCGATCAAGTCGCTGACCGAAGCGATGAAGGGCAACAAGGACGCCACGCATTTGACCGAGAGCAGCAGCAAGTGGCGCGTGTTCGGCATGACCGAGGGCGTGCTGGGCGGCGGCAATTACCGCGTGTCCTACATGACCAAGACCGACCAGACGGGCCAGCGCTGCATTTACGTCGATCGCGTGAAAATGCTGATCACCTACACCCCCACCATTTTCATCGGCAAGGAACTGCAAACCTCCGAATGCCATTTCAAGGTGACCAAGCTGCACGAGGAACGCCATGTCGCGACCGACCTGAAGGTGATCAAGGAATACCTGCCGAAAATCAAAATGGAAATCCTGTGGTACCTGCGCGGCGTGGGCGGTCAGGGCCCCTTCCCGCAATACGAAACCGACAAGAACGCCAAGCGTATCATCGACGAAGTCGTCGCCTATGTGCGCCCGATGGTCGAAAGAATGATTGAAACAAAGCGCGCCCGCCAGAGCGACATCGATACGGTCGAAAACTATAAATATGAATCCGGCCTGTGCCCCGGCGACGCACCCAAAATCGACCCCTAAAATATTATTGAAAATTGGCCCGCGCCATGCTATTTGATGCAGCATGAAAAAACCTGTTCACATCATCGGCGCCGGCATGGCGGGTTCGGAAGCAGCTTGGCAGCTGGTCAATGCGGGCGTGCCCGTGGTGCTGCACGAAATGCGCCCCGTGCAAAAGACCGAGGCGCATAGCACCGATAATTTCGCCGAACTGGTTTGTTCCAATTCCTTCCGCTCCGACGACTGGGAATATAACGCGGTCGGCCTGCTGCACGAAGAAATGCGCCGCGCAAATTCGCTCATCATGGGTGCCGGCGACCGGCACAAGGTTCCGGCGGGATCCGCGCTTGCCGTCGACCGCGACATGTTTTCGCAAGATGTCACCGACAAGCTGAAAAACCATCCGCTGGTGACCGTGGAGCGCGGCGAAGTCGCAGGCCTGCCGCCCGCCGAATGGGACAGCGTCATTATCTCGACCGGCCCCCTCACCTCGCCCGCGCTGTCGAAGGCCGTGCTGGAAATCACCAACGAACAAAGCCTCGCCTTTTTCGACGCGATTGCGCC
>JADYYV010000076.1 GCA_020853455.1 Alphaproteobacteria bacterium
GCGACCATCATACCGCCGCCTATCGCCCCGTGCCGATGGACAGCCTTTACCTGCCGCAGTCGGAATGGGAAGTGCGGTTGCGTGAACATGATGTCTATGACCTGTCGCCGTTCAACCCGGCTCCCGGGCAAAAGGACGGCGGCGCGCGCAAGAGCCGCGATTTCGGCGATATCCGCGCGCTGCCCAATGCCGATATTTACGGCGTCATCCGCGAGCATATCGGGAAAGTTTCCGGCAGCGGCAAAAAGGTTTTGCTGGCCGCCTACAGCAATGGCGCCGCAGACCGGCTGCAGACGATTTTCGCGGAACACGGGCTGAAAACAGAACATATCGAAAGCCCCGAAAAACTGGACGCAAAAGCCGTCGGCATCACCGTGCTGGGGCTGGAACGCGGGTTTGAAACCGACGATATGCTCGTCCTGACCGAACAGGACATGCTGGGCGACCGCCTGAGCCGCACGGCGAAGAAGAAAAAGAAAAGCGACGCCTTTGTTTTCGAAATCAGCCAGCTGCATGAAGGCGATTACGTCGTCCACGAAGACCACGGTATCGGCAAATATGACAGCCTTGAAACCGTTGTTGTCGACGGCATCCCGCATGACTGCCTGAAGCTGATCTATGCGGGCGGCGACAAGCTGTTCGTGCCGGTCGAAAACCTTGATGTGCTGTCGCGCTATGGTTCTGCCGAAGCGGGCGCGGTGCTGGACAAGCTGGGCGGTTCCGCCTGGCAGGCGCGCAAGGCGCGGGTCAAGCGCGACCTGCTGATCCTTGCCAATGAATTGCTGAAGGTGGCGGCGCTGCGCATCCTGCGCAAGACGGAACCGATCCATGTTCATGACGGCAGCTACGAGAAGTTTTCCGCAGGATTCCCTTATCCCGAAACCGAAGACCAGCAGCGCGCCATTCTGGATGTGCTGGAAGACCTCGACAAGGATATGGCGATGGACCGCCTTGTCTGCGGCGATGTGGGTTTCGGCAAGACCGAAGTCGCGATGCGTGCCGCCGCCGTCACGGCGCTTGCGGGTTATCAGGTCGCGGTGATCGCGCCGACGACGCTGCTGGCACGCCAGCATTATCAGGGGTTCTCGCGCCGCTTTCATGGTTTTCCCATCCGCGTCGGCCTGCTGTCCCGCTTCGTGACGGGGCGCGAGGCGGAACAGGTGCGGATTGGGGTGGAGAAGGGGGATATCAATATCCTCGTCGGCACGCACGCCCTGCTGTCGGAAAAAATCAAGTTCTCCAACCTCGCCTTGCTGGTGGTGGACGAAGAACAGAAATTCGGCGTGAAGCAGAAGGAAAAGATCAAGGGTCTCAAAGACAACCTGCACGTCCTGACGCTGACCGCCACGCCCATCCCGCGCACGCTGCAAATGGCGCTGTCTGGCGTGCGCGAACTGAGCCTGATCACGACCGCGCCCATCGACCGGCTGGCGGTAAAAACTTTCGTGCTGCCCTATGACCCTGTCGTGCTGCGCGACGCGCTGATGCGCGAACATTATCGCGGCGGTCAAAGCTTCTATGTCTGCCCGCGCATTTCCGACCTCGAAGAGGTCGAAGACCGGCTGAAAACGCTGGTGCCGGAATTGAAAATCGTCGTCGCCCACGGCCAGATGACGCCGGAGGAGCTGGAGGATAAAATGACGGCCTTCTATGAAGGCGCGTATGACATCCTGCTGTCCACGACGATTGTGGAATCCGGCCTCGATATTCCGAACGCGAACACGATGATCATCCACCGCGCCGAAATGTTCGGCCTTGCGCAGCTGTACCAGCTGCGCGGACGCATCGGGCGGGCGAAACAGCGCGCCTATGCCTACCTGACTTTCGCGCAGGACAAGAAACTGACCAAAACGGCGGAGCAGCGCTTGCACGCGATCGAACAGCTCGACCAGCTGGGTGCGGGGTTCCAGCTGGCGTCGCATGACCTTGATATCCGCGGCGCTGGCAACCTGTTGGGCGAGGAACAGTCCGGCCATATCCGCGAAATCGGTGTCGAGCTTTACCAGCAAATGCTGGAGGAGGCGGTCGCCGCCGCGCGCGACGGGCTGACCGAAATCCAGTCGAACGACAATTGGGCGCCGACCATCAACCTCGGCATGGCGGTCGTCATTCCGGAGGGGTATATCCCGGACCTCAACCTGCGCCTGTCGATTTACCGCCGCATCGCGGCGCTGGCCGACCGCGCGGAGATCGAGGCGTTTGCGGCGGAACTCATCGACCGTTTCGGGCCGCTGCCGAAGGATGTCGAAAACCTGCTCGACCTTGTCGAAATCAAGCAGCTCTGCCGCATGGCCGGGGTGGAGCGCGTGGATGCTGGGCCGAAGGGCGCGGTGCTGGCCTTCCATCGCAGCTGCAAGATCGACCTGCCGAAACTGGTGCAATATATCCAGAAACAGACCGGCACGGCCAAGATACGGCCCGAGGACCAGAAACTGGTCTTTATGCGCCCGTGGGACGACCTGCCGGTGCGCGTCAGGGGTGTCCATAAGATCATGAAGGAACTGGCTGCCCTCGTTTGAGTTTTACAGGGGGATATGCCATGCTGGATGCAGAAACAGGGGAGGCCTCCATGAGCCGTGAATATGCGATGTCGCGCGTGAAAGATGCGCTGGAAAAATCGAATGGCAACCACCTGAAGGCGCAGCGCCTGGTGCTGCAATGGATGGAAAAGGACCAGAGCCTGCTGTTCGGCCTCGTCACGCCACACCTGCAAAGCATCATCACCCATGCGATCAACCATGTCGCTGCGCCCGAAGGCGCGAAGAAAGTGCCGGCGGGCGCCAAGAAAATCGCCCCCAAACAAACCGGCGAATTCGGCGGCGCGATGCTGGGCGCATTGAAGGGCGGCGCCGACAGCGTCGCCTTTGGCCAGCCCGACGGCGCGGTCAGCCGCCCGGGCGCCACCTCGCAAAAGCATATCGACACCATGCGCGCGCTGGCGGCTGCCCAAAAGGGCGGCGGGTCGAAGGGCAAGAAGAAGTAATTTCCGATTCTCGGAAACGTATAATTTAAAAGCCTGATATTTCAGTTGCTTGTCGCATATTGCTTGTCACGCAACAGGTATTTATATACCCTAATATTATGCAAAACATGAGCATAAGCACACAACCCACACGCGCCCCCGGCCTGCACAATGACGGCAGGACCGGGAAGATCCGCGTGCAGATCCATTTCATAAAAGGCACAGGCAATGAGCGCAGAAAAACCGAGTATGGATGAGGCACGTACCAACGCTAAAGAACTACTGACGAACGCAAAAGATGCTATGGCGGAAATGAAAGTGCAGCTTGCACAATCCAAGGAGGTTCTTGCGCTCCTTGCCGTCGATATGGGCGGCGATCCGCTCAATAAAGGCGACCTTGAACACGCCAAGCATGCCTTCCAGAACTCCCTGAACGTCACCATCATCGATAACCCCGCCATCGGCGATTCCACCCGCCTTATGACCCGCATGTATTCCCTGTACGAAAAAATCTTCCCGATTGCGGAGGAGCGGGAGGAACTTGCCAAACTGCTGTCGCTGATGGATAAAAACCACGACAAAAAACTGCAGGCTTCGGGCGCGCCGTTCCGCGAACAATGGATCATCGTGCAGCACCCGAATACGGGCGAAGTCATCGCCGCGCGCAACGTCATCACCTTCAGCGCCGCCAAAGACAAGGAAGTATCGAAGGAAATCGACGGCACGCAGCACCTCATTTACGGCTTCGTCGACCCGCGTTTCCGCTCGATGGGCCTTGGTGATTTCACGATGGGCATCGCCGAAGACGAAGCGCGCAAATTCCTGGCCACAACCTACAAGGGCCGCAGCGCGGGCAGCATGGACATGGTGCAGATATCGGAGCAGAACGCGCCGCTTTTGATGTCGATGGAATCGATGCTGGTCGATACGGCGGGCGCTAAAACCGACCAGTTCTGGCGCCGCGAATATTACGAAAGCCTCGGTTTCCGCGAACTGTCATTCGATTACATCCAGTTGCCGCTGGAACCCCGCGCCGACGGCGGCGAACCCAGCGATGAATTGAACCTGATTACGCGCGGCGTACCCGCGCCGGTAGGCGGACGCGGCCTGAAATCCGTCATGACCGATATTCCGGCCAGCAGCGTGCGTTTCCACCTGTATAACTTCTTCGACCGATCCGTCGCGGCGGGGCAGTACGAGGTGGATGCCGATCCCGACTGGATCAAGCAATCCTCCGCGCTGGAAGGCACGATTTCCGTGAAGCCGAAACTCGATTTCATGGGGCTGAAGGACAAGGCATGGCTGTTCATGGAGCAGTATATCGGCGGCAAGCGCTTTGAAGCCGACGCGTTTTCCGGCAATACCGTCGGCGACATGATGGGTATCGAGGCGATCCCCGCGCAGGCGCTGTCCGGCAACGACAACGCCAGGCCCAAAGCCGCCCCCACGGCACTGGCGGGCCCAAAATAAAGGGGGTACGTCAGCATAGTGACTTGACGGGCGAAATTGGCTAGACTTGAGACGTGAAAAAGTCGTCCGTCATTGCTGTGGTCTGTGCGCTTGTGCTGGTTCTGGGCATGGCCGCCTATATTTATCATGCATTCTATGCCCGCCCGGCGGGTTTCGACGAATGTTATGAAGAACTGCCGCCGCCGCTGCCGAAAACGATCGTACTGCCGCCGCCGCAAAGCGTTGTTGTGCCGGGCTTGATATCGTCGGAAGCGATGCTGCTGCCCGACCTGCCGGCGCTGAAATCAATGCCCGCCCTGCGCGCTGAGGCCGCGCGGCAAAAGGCGCTGGGTTCCGACGCGCTGATGAAGGCCGTTGTCGCATTCCAAAGCCGCCCCTTCATCGATTTATTTACCGCTGATGACAGCATACGCCGGCAGGCGCGCGAGATTTTGTTCCTGCTGGCCGGCACCGACAAGGTGGCGGCGGGCAGCCGTGGCCGGTTTATCGATGCGCGCGAAATTGCCACGATGGAGCGTTTCGGCGGCACTTTATACCTTCAGCTGGGCGAATTCCCGAACCCGACGCCGCCCGCATCCGTGCATCTGGCGGATTCATTCGACAAGATGCTGGACGTGTATTTCTACATGCTGGCCATGTCGGGCCCGGGCGCGGAATTGTATGTGCCGACGGCCTCCGGCATTCTTTCGGGTTTTAAGGTGGAACTGAACCGGAAATCGCTCGATCAGCTGGTGGGGCAGGCCGCATTGCTCAAGGATGAACCGGCAAAACTGGTTTTCTGGCAGAATTCCGTGCGCATCCTGCGCGCGGCGCTGACGCCGCTGAACCCGCTGGTGCCGGAACTGGACGCTGCCATCCGCGCCAGCGTGCCGGGCACGGGGCTTGGCGACGTGCTGACGACGATCGAGGGCGGCCATGACGGCGACGAAGACGTCAACGTGCTGACGATCAACCCCGGCACTTTCGCGCCGGAAAAAATCGCGGCGCTGACCGAAAAGGCCAAAACATTCAAGAAGCCCGAACAGCAAACCGCTTACTGGACCAACGTCGTGCGCCTTGCGCGGCAGGGGCTGGCGGCGGGCTGGGAAGATATCGTGGCGACGAAAAACCTGCTGGCGCTTGATGCCGCCATCCGCGCCACCGCGCCGCATGAAAACCTGAAGGCCATTCAGGAACGCCTGCAGGCGCCCGTCACGCAGGGCGACCAGTATTACACGGATGCGGAAGGCCACCGTACGCTGGTGCAGGTCACGGTCACCAAGGAAAAACCCGGCCGTACCGTCTGCCTGAAACGCGTGAATTAAGCGTTATCGACGATCTTCACATGCTTTGCATCAAACGGGCCGGGCCATGCCTCGGGCTTGCCGTGGCGCAGGCGGCGGATTTTGCCGACGGGTATGCTGCGGGAATACAGTATTTTTCCCGCGCCCGTCGTTTTATCATGCAGCGGCATGTCGCTGAAAATGCCGGTATGCCCGAACACTTCCTCCGACGGAATATAGGTGGCTGCACCGCTGCGATACACATCGCGCACGCTGCCGTGTTTTTTGGCCGCGCCGACATTACCGACCACGACAACCGCCGTCATCAATTCGACTGCGCGCGCGCGGGCGCAGGAATAGACGCGGTGGTATCCCGCTTTTTTCACCGTCATCGACGGCACCAGCAGCAGGTCGATATCGGCCTGCGCCATTTTATGCCCCACATGCGGCATTTCGATATCAAGGCAGATCACCATCGACAGGCGGAAACCGCGCCATTTGAAAACCTTCACTTCGCTGCCCGTTTCAAAATCCCAGCCGCAGGGGTCTTTTTCGGACGGGGTCATCACCAGCTTGTCGTGGAACACGGGCTTGCGGTCGGGGAAAAACATCCATGCGCGGTTGCGGAATTTACCGGTTTTTTCGTGCTTCCACGACGATGATCCGGCAAGGATGGCGATATTGTGTTTCTTGGCAATTCTGGCGATGGCGGGCATGGCGATTGCCGCCTGTTGCGCAATCCACCGCGTTTCATCCGCCAGTTCCAGCGGCTTCGGCGCGAAATACATCCAGTGTTCGCCCGTATGTTCGGGCATCAGCAGGATATCGGCTTTTTTCTTCGCGGCCGTTGCCGCCTGCTTTTCAACCAGCTTCAGCCAGTCGTCGAGTGAGCGCAGCGGATAACCAAGGTTTTCGGCCCAATGGGCGACTGTCAATGTGTCGTGTTTCATGGGGCAAGTTTACCCAAACCTGCCTGCGCGTCAATCAGCCAAAACGATAGGCCGATACCGCCAGGCCCATGACCTTGTCGCCATAGTCATGCGTACCTTTGTCATGTCCGGCCGCGCCTGCCGTCACCATCAGCGGCAGCAGGTGTTCCTCGCGCGGGTGGCAGCTGCGGGCGGCGGGGGCGGCTGCCCAGTTTTCCAGCTGCGCGTCGCGCGTTTCGGGAGCGGCGGTGCTGGCGGCGGTCAGCCAGTTGTCGAAGGCCTGCGCGTCGCCATTCTCCCGCCCGCCGAAAAACTGGCGCAGGTTGTGGTAACTCATGCCGCTGCCGATAATCAGCACGTTTTCGTCGCGCAGCGGCGCCAGCGCGCGGCCCAGCGCGATATGCCCGGCGGGGTCGAGGTCATGCTTCATCGAGACGACAACGACCGGAATATCCGCAGCGGGAAAAGCGACCTTCAGCGGAATGAAAACGCCGTGGTCATAGCCGCGCGTTTTATCCTCCCGCACAGGAATTCCCGCAGCCTTGACAAGGCCGATCACCTTTTGCGCCAGCGCAGCGTCATGCGGCGCGTTCCATTCAATCTCGAAGGTATGCTCGGGGAAGCCGTGATAGTCGTAAATCATTTCCGGCTGTGGATTGGTCGAAACGGTAAATTCCTTTTCTTCCCAATGCGCGGAAATCACGACCATCGCTTTCGGCTTCGCAGGCAATGATGCGGCGAGGGAGGCGAGATATGCCTCCATCTTTTTCCACGTATCGGGCGGATTCCAGTCCATAAAGAAACAGGGGCCGCCGCCATGCGGGATAAAGATCGCGGGTTGTTTTGCGCTCGCTGTTGTCATTGTTTTGTCCTCTGGCGTTGATTATGCCGCTTTTTGAATCGCCGCCACAAGCTGCTGTTCGGCGGATGCAATCGCGTTTTTTGCGCCGTCCGCGCCCATCGCCGCGCCTTCCGCGACAATGGCGTGGACATCGGTGATGCCAAGGAAGCCCAGCACGCTGCGCAGGTATGTGTCATGGAAATCCATCTGCTTCATGGGGCCGTCGGTATAAACACCCGCGCGCGATAGCGCCAGATAGGCGGTCTTGCCTTTCGCAAGGCCGACAGGGCCCGTCGCGCTATACATGAATGTGCGGCCGGCGCGCGCCACATGATCGACCCATGCCTTCAGCACGGACGGGATGTTGAAATTCCACATCGGCGCGCCGATGACGATGATATCCGCCGCCAGCAATTCATCCGTCACGATATCCGACAGTTTAATCGCTTCTTGCAGCGCGGGCGTGCGGTTGTCGGCAGGGGTATAAAATGCCGCGATCACTTCACCGGTCAAATGGGGCAGGGGGTTTTTGTCGAGGTCGCGGGTGGTGACGGCGCTGCCGGGATATTTCGCCTGCAATTGCGCCAGCGTTTCGGCGGTCACCTTGCGGGAGAGGGAATTTGCGCCGTTATGGCTGCTTTCGATCACGAGGATATTTTTAGGCATGGTCTTTTTCCTTATAGTTACTATTTAATACTTGATGATATAATTCGCTTGGGTATAAAAAAAGAAGGCACAATAAAATCAGTTAGTTACTTTGAGGTAACCTATGGCGGAATCCTGTAAAGAAGCGATAAAAAACGCCGGCGGCGAGAAATGCCCCCTGCGCGAGATGCTGACCCGCGTGGGCGACAAATGGTCCATTCTGGTGATTTTCAACCTTGCCCATGCCGAAGGACCGCGGATGCGGTTCTCCGAACTCATGCGCGCGATTGACGGCATTTCACAACGGATGCTGACCACCACGCTCCGTAACCTCGAGCGTGACGGCGCGGTTGCGCGTCACTTCTTTCCGGAGGTGCCGCCGCGTGTGGAATACGAACTGACGCCGCTTGGCAAAGGGCTGCTTGTGCCTGTCAAATCCATGCTGGAATGGGTGGAGGGCAACTGGCCTGAAATCCAGAAGGCGCGCACCGCGTTCGACGCGAAAAAGCCGCCTATTTCGTAAGCCTTGATTTCGCGCCGATCACGGCGGGAATGACGTTGGCATAGGTCGCGCCGAACACCTGGCTGCGTGAAAACGGCTCGTCCGGCTCGAAATTCACTTCCAGCGCGGCGCCGCCGACGCTTTCCACATCGACACGCACGTTGTTGCGCGACGCGGATTGTATCAGGTGCTGAAAACCCTTCATGCGCGTGATGTCGGATTGCTCGATCAGGTTTGTTTCGGCGAAGGGCAGGATATGGGCGTTGCTGTCGAGAACGGCGACGGTCACGCCGGGCAGCGCCGCGTGCAATTCACGTTCCTGCATCACTTCTTCAGCATGATCGGTCGGCTGCGGCACGATATCGGCGATCCCGCGCAGCCAGCGGTCGACCTGCCCAAGCTCGATGACCTTGTTGAGGGGGAGCGATAAATCTTTGATATCTTTTGCCATTTAAGCACCCTGGATGTTGCTGTGCAGCACGTCCGAAGCCCTTATCTGATACCATTTTATGGCAAAACAGGCAGGGGGTCAAGTTGGCCGGAAATTCATGAAAACACTGAGATTCTTTCTGTCCTGCTTTGGTCAAAAATGCTAATTTGCTGGTGTTTTCGAGAAGGTCATAAAAATGCAGCAAGCCCAGAAGCAACAAGCCATGCCCGAAATTGCCGAACAGCGCCAGAAACTGCGCGAGGATTTTATCGCGAAACTCGGCTGGAAAGGCGTGACGCTGGAGGCGCTGCCCGCCGACGCATCCTTCCGCCGCTATTACCGCCTTGTCGGCACGGCAAAACCCATGCTGCTGATGCAGGATCCGCCCGACCGTCCGCCCGTGCCGCCTTTCGTGATGGTGGAGCCGTTTGTGGCGATTGCCGATCACCTGCGCAAGCTGGGCCTGCGCTCTCCTGAAATTTACGCGAAAGACATTCCGAACGGCCTCCTCGTGATCGAGGATTTCGGCGACGACACTTATACGCGCCTGCTGAACCGCAACATGGATGCCAAGCCGCTGTATGAATTGGCGGTCGATGCGCTGATCCAGCTGCACCAGCATCCGCAGCGCAACGATCTGAACCTGCCGGCCTATAACGAAAAGCAGCTGATCGACGAAGCGATGCTGCTGGTTGATTGGTATTACCCCGCTATTTCCGGCAAGCTGCTCAATGAAGGGTCGAAAGAATCCTTCCGCGAAGTCTGGCGCAACCTGTTCGCCAAATTCCCGGCCGATCAGGGCACGCTCGTCCTGCGCGATTATCACGTCGATAACCTGATGCTGTGCAAGGACGGCGAGGGCATCCGCCGTTGCGGCCAGCTGGATTTCCAGGACGCGCTGACGGGCGTGTTCAGCTATGACCTGATGTCGCTGCTGGAAGATGCGCGCCGCGATGTGCCGCAGGAATTGCAAAAACACCTGCTGGAGCGTTATTTCGCCGCGATGGGCGGCCTCGACCGCGATGCGTTCAATTATACCTACCGCGTACTGGCCGCGCAGCGCCATGCGAAGGTCTTGGGCATTTTCGTGCGCCTGTTCGTGCGCGACAACAAAGACCGCTACCTGCAATTCATCCCGCATGTGCATAAGCTGTTCATGAACGCGATCAACGACCCCGCGCTTGCCACGCTGAAGGCATGGTTCGACGTGCAGGGTTTTGATATTGCGACCCCGTTCAAGATTCTCGAAAAATAAAAAACGTAAAAGGTGTGACGATGACGAAAAAACGCGAAATGAAAGACCTGATTGCCAAGCGTCTTGAAAAAATTAAACCCTCCGCGACCCTCGCGCTGGCCGCCAAGGCGGCCGAGCTGAAAGCGGCTGGCAAGGACGTGATCGGTCTTGCGGTCGGCGAGCCCGATTTCCTGACCCCCGAATTCATCCGCGACGCCGCGAAAAAGGCGATGGACGAAGGCAAGACGAAATACACGCCCGTGCCCGGCACGCCGGAACTGCGCAAGGCCGTTGCCGCGAAATTCAAGCGCGAAAACCATCTGGATTACACGCCCGAACAGGTCATCGTGTCGACCGGCGGCAAACAGGTGCTGTATAACGCGTTCATGGCGACGCTGAACCCCGGCGATGAAGTGATTATTCCCGCGCCGTACTGGCTGTCCTATCCCGAAATGGTGATGCTCTGCGAAGGTACGCCCGTGATCGTGAAAACGACCGAGCAAAGCGGCTTCAAGATGTCGCCCGCCGACCTTGAAAAAGCGATTACCGCGAACACCAAATGGGTCATCATCAACTCCCCCAGCAACCCGACGGGCGCGGCCTATACGACCGACGAGCTGAAAGCGCTGGGCGAAGTGCTGAAAAAGCATGAACATGTCTGGGTGCTGACCGACGATATTTACGAACACCTGACCTACGACAACTTCAAATTTTCGACCATCGCCGAAGTCACGCCGGAACTGTATGACCGCACGCTGACCGTCAACGGCGTGTCGAAGGCTTATGCGATGACCGGCTGGCGCATCGGTTATGCCGCGGGCCCCGTCGGCCTTATCAAGGAAATGAGCAAGGTGCAGGGGCAGTCGACCTCGAACCCGTCCTCTATTTCTCAGGCTGCCGCGACCGCAGCATTGAACGGCGACCAGGAGTTTTTGAAAGACTGGCGCGCGAAATTCCAGGAACGCCGTAACCTTGTGGCAGGCATGCTGGACAAGGCCGAAGGCCTGAAATGCGCGACGCCCGAAGGCGCGTTCTACGTCTATTGCTCCTGCGAAGGCGCGATCGGCAAAAAAACGCCCGACGGAAAAGTAATCGAAAACGACACCGATTTCTGCAACTACCTGCTGGAAAAGCACAACGTGGTCGTGGTGCCGGGCGTCGAATTCGGCCTGTCGCCGTATTTCCGCGTGTCTTACGCGCTTGATAAAGAAACACTGACCAAGGCCTGCGAGCGCATCCAGAACGCCTGCAAGGAATTGGTTTCCGCATCGGCACCGGCGGCGGAGAAAAAAGCCGGCGGCATGAAGCCCTGAGCATAAGGATGGTATGATGAGCATGTTCAACAATTTCCGGCGGGGCTTCACCGAACCTGCGCTGCTTCGCCTGTTGCGCATCCAGTTCATGAAATCCACCATGACGTCGGACCAGAAGGCGGCATACGAGGAACTGGCGAAGCAGGTCGATCTGCGCTGCAGCGAGAAGCCTTGCGACCAGCAGCAGATCGTCGTGCCCGCCAGCATCCCGCCGCGCGATGCCGCCAAGGCGCTGAAGCTCATCAAGCTGGAATTCGATCCCAACTGGGATTTCCACGTGACATGGGAAGCGAAGGCGAACGAAACGACGGTTATCTCGGAGAAACGCAATCCGCCGGCAGCCAGCCCGCCGCGTATTCCTAAGCCTTGATATGGAAGCCTTTTCCGGGTAATTAATTGACATAATTATTGGATTTTGATACACTTCTCTCCATGCCGTGCATAAAAGCGCGGCGGGGAGAGGGGAACGTGAAGGATTTTTTCAACAAGATCGCAAAGGCGGCATCGGTCTATCTCGACCCCTATGGCGAGAGCGAATTGAAGCGCATGGAGCTTGCCGACAGGAAGCTCGACCTCGAGAATAACAAAATCAACAAGCCCTTCGATTTCGGCGATGTGCCGCGCAAGGATAATGCGCATATTTTCAATCACGAAATCAGCCACGCTATATTTGACCCGAATGACAATCCGCTGAACGCGCGCAAAAGTTTCAACGTGCCGAAACCTAAATCAAATATCGGCATCCTGCCGCCGGATGATGTGCCGCCTGTTGCGCAGGCCGCCCCCGAGCCGACAGCCGCGCAGCGCGCCAGTCTGGTGGCGACCGCTATGGCGGACGGCACACAATCAGGATTAAAAGCGCCGCGCACGGCGCGTTTCAGAAAAACAGCTGGCAGGTAAAAATGTTAGACATCGAAAGCATGATCGAAAAGGCAAGCCAGAACGTCAAGCGCGACGCCGAGGGAACGTACGTGTCGCCCGTCAATATCGCGCGGTTGCAGGCGACGATGGAAAATCTGGAACAGGTTATCGCCGAAGGGGAAGAACGCCGGCAGGAAATGTCGCGCCAGTTCGCCGTACACGCGGAAAAACTAGAAACGGCTGTGCGTGTTTTAGGGATCGTCACAAATATGAAGGGCGGCATCAAGGCAACGGTAGCCGCGCCCAAGACGGCGCGCTTCACACGTAAAGCCCTCTAAAAACGCCAAAATTTGACATAATAATTCATCCGCGATATAATCTGTTCATGCCCCCTAATTACGGCGGGCGCAGCAGGGGTGCGGCATGGGAATGAATTTAAAAGAAACAATCTCGAATTTCATGGGGGCGTTCAATTCATCGTCGGAAAGGAAAAACGATGAATATGCGCGCAAGCCCGATGCCAGCCCGTGGCAGGACCCGGCAACCGTTCAGGCGCTGACCGAGCCGATTTCCGACTGGAAATGGCGCGGCATAGTTGAATCGGGGCAGGTCAAGTTTGCGACCGAAGAAGCAGCCGCGGCGGCCAAGACCGATGCCGTGGTGGCAACAACCGCTTTCAAGCCCGAAGCGACAGCGGGCGGCATCTCCGCACCCAAAACGGCGACATTCAAGAAAACATTGTAATCACGGCGTTGCATCCCGTTCAGGGAAATCAGCCTGTCGTTACGGAATCATCTTCGCCGCCGAATTCATTGGCGCGCGCGACCAGATCGCGCAGGTTCTGGTGCAGTTGTTCCAGCGAAAAGCTGAGCGTGAAGACGCGGCCCGTTTCCCCCTCGGTCAGCGGGGCGAGGGCATGGGTGCGATGCAGTTCCGTCATCGCCGCGCCGAATGCGCCATAGGCCACTTCAAGGCTTTCCGGCACCTTGATCTCGGGCTTGCCCGACAGCGTGGCGGCCGCCATGCGCAGCAGCGCGGATGATTCAGATGCGACGGAGGTCAGCGGCGGGGTCAGCGCCTGCATCACCGCGGGCGGCATCGGGTGCATCACGGCGCGGCCGATCATCACAAGATCGAAGCGCAGCCGGCGGATCATGCGCAGGATGGGGTCGGGGTCGGGCTCGTCGGTCAGGCGGCTTTTGCGCTCCCGCGTCGCGTCTTCGCCCACCAGCTCCATGCGGCCGATGGCGGCGCGGATATCGGCATGCTGCTTTTCGACTTCGGTGTAATCCAGCTTGCCCGCCGCAACATCCAGAAGCTTGGTCAAAAGATCGGCATAGGTGCCCAGCACGGTCGATGCGGCATTTGCCAGCACGCGATGCGCGCGCGACGGCAGCACGGTCAGCGACACCACCAAGCCGATCAGGCAGCCGACGCCGATTTCCAGGACGCGGTGTTCGGCATAGACAAGCGGGCTCATGTTATGCGCGGTATCGCTGAACAGCACGATGGCGACCGTGATCGGCGCGATGCGGAAACTGGGATAAAGCGCGGCGATGAAGGATATGGGCGCAATGCCCGCGATGATCGCTGCGAAATAATATTCATGCGGCAGGTGCATCCAGACGGAGGCGATGAACGCGCCATAGGCGGCGCCCGCAAACGTGCCCATCATGCGCTCCACCACCGCCTTGACCGAACCGCCGACGCTGGCCTGCACGACAAGGATCGCGGTGAAGGCGATCCAGTAGCCCTGCGGCAGCTGCAGCCATGTGTTCACCGCAAAGGCCGCCAGCGCCGACACCGTGATGCGCACGGAGAGGCGGATTTTGCCTTTATGTTTTGAAATAGCGTCGCGGAACGAAGACATGATGATTATATATCATGCCTGCAACGCTCCGGTCAAAACCGGTTTTAAGGCTGCTTCGGCTTATCGCCTGCGCGTTATTTAAGGCTTCGGCTTATCGCCTGCGCGGTGCTTCCACGGCTGCGCATTTGCTTCCGTGTTGTCGTTATCGGGCGAGGGCGGCAGGGGACGGAAGGGAGAGCCGAGCTTTTTGACGAACTTGGTCAGGTCGTCGCCCGCTTCCTTGATGCTGTTCAGGATCTTGTTCTGCCCCTCCAGCTTGTCCTGCACCACGTGATAGATGCGGTCGAGGTCGTGCTTGTGCTGTTCGGTCAGCGATTGCGCCAGCGTTTTCAGCTCCGCGTCGCCCGGCTCCGGCGTGTCGGTCACGATGTCGCTCGCATATCCCAAAATCTTTTTGTAGGTCTTGGTCAGCGTCTTGACGGTTTTGGCATCTTCCAGAATGGCTGACAGTTTCTGAAGCGCGTTCCGGCTTTCCTGGTGGTATTCCTCCGCAAACACGCGGTGCTTCAGGATATCGCAGAGGCGGTCCATTTCGGCGTCGTTGTCCTTGATGATCTTCTCGGCGAATTTTTCGAGCGCCTTGAGGTTCTTCAGGCTGGCATCGTCCATCGTCGAGGTGGGCGCGGCGGGGTCGGCCTCGCCGTTGATGATGCCGTCGAAGCTGATGAAGCGGTCGCCGATTTCATCGCGGATGTCGTTCGCCACATCCATCAGCGACATGTTGATGACCAGCGACAGCAAAAGGTTGCCGTTCGATTTGGAAATCATGCCGATCGGGCCCAGCTTGTTGAATTCCTCGGGCGACAGGGAATTTTCGACGTTGCCGGTGCCCAGATGCACCACCACGATTTCCGCATCGGGCGGGGCGAGCTTGCGCGCCTGCGTCATCAGGCGGCGCATGGAGTTGCCGGCAAAGAAACCGCCGTCGATCAGCGCGTGACGGTGCGTGACGTTGGGCATGTCTTCGTTGGGGGTGGTCGAATAATATTTCGACGGGAAATAAGTGGGCGCGGTGGTGGAGGCGCGCACAGCGTCGCGCATCAGCATGCTCGACCAGCCTTCCGGCGATTTATCCTTTTGTCCCTTGATGTGCGCGATCCAGACCGGGCGGAAATTCTTGATGTCCGTCGCCGGGATCAGCAGGTGGGTCAGGGAATCCTTCATCTTGCAGTCGCCCAGTTTTTCCTTCAGCGCGTCTTCCAGCGGCTTGGGATCGTAGAGGGCGGAGGAAGAAAGCTTGCGAATGCTTTTAAAACGCAGCTCGGGGAAAATTTTCGGCCCGAAGGTGTAGTAGAAATTTTTCAGTTCCTGAGCCGAATGTTTCGGCTTGGTCGGGTTCTGCTCGTCGGGCACAACCAGGCCAGCGCCAAGGATCGCGCCCGTCGATGTGCCGCCGACCATGTCGAACAGTTCGGCGATAGGCTTGCCTGTGCGCTCCTCGATCTCCTGCAAGATGCGCGCGGGCACGACGCCACGAATGCCGCCGCCGTCGATAGACAGGACTGTGAAGACGCGTTTCTTCTTTTTCTCGGTCATTTTTCTGCCCCCGAACAGGTCGCGCCGCTTTCCGGCTGCGAACCCCAAATTGCACACACTCCGAGGCCGTTTTTTTCTTATTAGTGGAACAAGTGTATTGAAATATAGAGACGTGGCAATCCCCTAAAACGATATTAATTAACATAAATAGATAAGAAGATTACACAAAACAGCGACATAACCGGGCAGGGCGTCTTTATTTCGGGATTTGAGACTAAATTTAATAAAAGTTTAAATGAAATACATAAGTATAGAGGAACGGCAGCAAAACTGGCCTGCAAGCGGATGAAATATCTGCCGAATGGCCAAGGGAGAGGGCTCCGCCTTGACGACCGATAAAACATCTCAGACCGTATCGCAGCGGTACTTGAAAACGGACACCGTCGCGTCGTTCATTCTCGTGAACGGCATGGTGATCGCCGCAATCGCGTTTGTCGCGCTGCATTTCGCTGTCGCCAACATGAAAACGCTGGAAGCGCGCAGCCGCACGCGCGACATCCTGCGCGCAACCGAACAATCGCTGACGGAAATGGAAAAAACCGTCCGCAACCTGCAATATTTCCATTCATCCGTGAACGCGGCGACGCAGGAACAGCCCTCCGTCATCGGCGGGGTGCAGAAACTGCTGACGGGCAACGCGCCGCTGACGTCTTTGCTGTGGACGACCGACAAGGGCATCTGGCGGCAGCAGGACATGCGCAGCATGACCGAACGCACATCCTACGACCCCGCAGCGGGCTGGCCGGCCTTCAACGAACTGGCGCGTGAAGCCGCGAATGCCAATTTCAACGAAATCGATTACCTGCCCGATATGCGCTGGGCGGCGTTCAACGTCAAGACGACGAACAGCATGGACGAGCCCGTGGGGCTGGTCCTGAAATCGCGCCTTGCCGACAACGGCACCGGCATCCTGCTGGTGGCGACCACGCCCGCCATGATCTTCGGCAACGGCTGGGCGACACAGCGCGAAGACATCGACCGCGTGATGATCAAGGACCGCGACACGGAATTCGTGCTGGTCGATACGCGCCTGCCTTCGCTGCTGGCGGCGGACGACGCCGATCCTTCCGGCGAAACCGTCAATTACGTGCTGACGCTGGGCAACCAGTCCTGGGACATCAAATTCGGGGTGCGCCCGACGCTGATGTCGAAACTGCTGACCTTTACGCCGTGGGGCGCGCTGGCGCTGATCATGATCCTGACCGGCATCGCCGCCAGCATCGCGCATCGCAAGCATGCGCAAGACCTGAAACTGGAAGAAATGTCGAAAAGCCTCGAAGGCACGCAGTCCGAACTGCAAAGCCGCATTTCCGAGCGCGACAAGCTGTTCCACGCCCTGCGCAAGTCCGAGCGCGAATACAAGGCGGTCATCAACTCCGTCTCCGACGTGATTTTCGAAACCGACGAAATCGGCCGCATCATGTTCCTGAACGAAACATGGAAAAAAATGACGCTGCGCGAAACCGGCGACACGCTGGGCGAATCGCTGTTCGCCATGCTGGAGGTGTCGGAGCAGACCAAGCAGCGCGACATGTTCGACGAACTGGTGCGCGGCGAGCGTCAGGCGTACCGCGCCGAAACCCGCCTGAACCTCGGCCACGGCGCGATCAAGCCGGTCGAAATCGCCTTCTCCATGCTGCGCATGACGGAGGACAAGAGCATCCGCGTGGTGGGGTCGATCCACGACATCGAAAAACGCCGCCGCGCCGAACTTGCGGTGCGGGAGGCGGAGCAGCGTTTCCGCGCGATCTTTGAAAACTCTGTGTCCGGCATCTACCAGATTTCCGCCGATGGCCGCTTTATCGCGGCCAACATGGCGCTGGCCGAAATCCTCGGCTACGGCACGCCGGGCGAGCTGATGAACGAGGTGAGCGATATCGGCGGGCAGTTGTATGTGCGCCCCAACGAGCGCGCCGAATTCGTCCAGAAACTGCTGTTCGAAGGCCGCGTATCGGGCAACGAAGCGGAAGTAAAGCGCCGCGACGGCAAGATCATCTGGATCCTGCAAAACGCGCGCGTCGTGCGCAACGAAAAAGGCAGCGTCGATTATTACGAAGGCTCGGTCTGGGACGTAACCGAACGCAAAGAGGCGGAAGAGGCGATGCGCTATGCCCGCATCCAGGCCGAAATTTCCAGCCGTACCCGCATGGAATTCCTCGCCAACATGTCGCATGAACTGCGCACGCCGCTGAACGCCGTCATCGGCTTCTCCGAAATCATCAAGGACGAGGTGATGGGCCAGATCGAGATCAAGGTCTATAAGGAATATGCGCAGGACATCTACGACAGCGGCAATTACCTGCTGAAAATCATTTCTGAAATTCTCGAAGTGTCCAAGATCGAAACCGGCAACCGCGAACTGAACCAGAGCAATTTCAAATTGATGAAGGCCGTCAAGGCCTGCATGACGATCATGATGAACCGCATCGACCAGGCGGGTGTCGAAGTGAAGATGGAACTGCCCGACGACCTGCCCGAATTGCTGGCCGAAGAACTGGGCTTCAAGCAGATCATGCTGAACCTGATCGGCAATGCCATCAAATTCACCCCGCAGGGCGGCAAGGTGAAAGTCACCGCCAGCGTCGAAAAAACCGGCGAGATGTATATCGATATCATCGACAACGGTATTGGCATGAGCCCGGAAGAAATCAAGAAAGCGCTGACCCCCTTCGGCAAGGTCGATACCACGTTCAGCGGCATGAAGGCGGGCACGGGGCTTGGCCTGACCATCGTCGAATCCCTCGTGCGCCTGCATGGCGGCGAATTCAGGATCATCAGCCAGAAAGGAATAGGCACCACCGCCCGAGTCATTATGCCGGCATCACGCGTGCTGATGGAAACCGTGCCGGCGGCAGCCCCGCAGCCTGTGATTGCCGAAGAACCCAAGGCTTCCGGCGAAAACGGCGACGATGCGCCGCACCTGAAAGTCGTGAAGTAAAAGCAAGGGCTTAGCCCTTATGCTCCCAAAGGCCACAGATATACTCAATACTCAACTAATTGATATTATTAAATAAATTGGCGTTTGAACACCCGTTTTCAATGGTGTTTGACAGCCCGTTATGCTAATAATGGGATGTCAACCAGTCAAAGGGGTTTTCGTCCATGGACGATGGCATGCCGAAGAAACTGAAGGCCGAAATTACCGAACGCAAACGTGTCTATGACGGTTTTTTCAAGGTCGATGAACTCACCATCAACATGAACACCCACAACGGCGGCTCGATGGAAATCAAGCGGCTGGTGTTTGAACGTGGCCATGCGGTCGCGATCCTCGGCTACGATCCCGTGCGTGACGAAGTCCTGCTGGTCAATGAAATGCATCCCGGCCTTTTGTCGGCCGGCGATTATCCCTTCATCAACGCGCTGCCTGCCGGCATGATCGACCCGGGCGAAGCGGTGCTGGAGGCGGCGGCGCGCGAATTCTTTGAGGAAACCGGCGCGCAGCTGAATTCCGCCCGCATCATCCATGAAGGCGCTTACGTATCCTCGGGCGGCACCTCGGAAAAAATCACGCTTGTCATCGGTACACTCGACATGACTAAGGTCGTGAACGGCAGCATCCAGGGCAAGACGAACGAAGGCGAAGA
>JADYYV010000077.1 GCA_020853455.1 Alphaproteobacteria bacterium
ATCTATGCGCGTTTTTTATTGTGCGGAGACCGTAGCATATAGTTTTCCGTAATGCAAGATAAAAATGCGGGCCGGGGGAGAAAACCCGGCCCGCGTCAGGGAGGAATGAATAAGTTGAAGAATGAATAGTTTAAGCGCCGAAGCTGCGGCCCGCCGCGCGCTTTTTGGGCGCAACGTCGAATTCGGGGTCGTTGGCCGCAGGCTCGTCGATCTTGAAGTTGGAGACCATGCGTTCGTATTTCGCCTCCAGCACCAAAAGCGTTTCCGACAGGATCGCGCCGGAATTGAGCGAGGTGGGGCCCATCTTGCCGCCGGTCACGCCGGGGCTGTCGGGATAGGGGTAGCGCGTCACGACCATGTGGCCGGAAGCCGGCACGCCGATGACGGTAAAGCAGTCGGAAGCCTTGCCCTGTGCATCGACCAGCGAGAAATCTTTCGTCAGGGTCACGCCCGCGCGCAGCCAATGCGGCATCGCCTTGCCGGTTTCGAGCAGGTCTGCCCAGAGCTTTTCCTTCACTTCGGCGACATTGTTGAAATTGGCCGAGTTGCCCATGGCGGAGAACACGAAATCATATCCTTCCGTTTTGGTGCGGTTGGTGACGGCGTTGAATTTGGCGCGCGTCAGCGTGAGAGCGCCGGAGCCGGGGTTATAGGTGACCGACAGCTTGCCTTCGTCATCAACGGCCACTTCGCGGATCGCGCCGGGCTTTACCTTGATCTGGCCGTTGTTGATCGCGTCGCGCACGGTCGTGCCGGTATCGGGCGTCACGCCCGCGCGGCGGCTGACGATCAGCGCCTCGTTGTCGAGGTAGAGTTTGGCCAGGTCTTCATGCGGGAATTTTTCGGCAATCGTCGGCACATAGCGTTCCCAATAGGCGAGGATCTCGCCCGATGAATAACCCTGCGCGGTCAGTTCGGTGAATTCCTTGCCGACGGCCTTGACGAGGCCAGCGATGGTTTTCGCCTGCAGGAATTTCGGTTCCTGCTTGGTGAAATCCAGCTCCGCCTGCGGGCGGGGTTCGCCCTTGATGCGTTTTGCCAGGTATTCTTCGGGCGTGGTCGGTTCAAACGTCGTGTGCATCAGCGCGCGGCGCGACATCATGGTTATTTCGCCCTTGAAGCCCTGCTTGATCAGGCGCGCGGCGATGTCCATCGCGGTCAGGCCGGTGCCGATGATGAAGGCTTTCTGGCCTTCGGCGTTGGAGCAGACTTCCTCGAACGCGCGGTTGGCGCGGCCGGAATAGGGCTGCGCCACGAAATGCGGGTGGTTGGCGGCTTTCTGCGCGAATTTGGGCGCGGTCGCTTCCTGAAAGCCGGTCGCGAGGATCACGTGGCTGGCGTCGAATTCCGCGCCGTCGCTGCAATACAGGCGCGCGCCGCCGTCGGGCTTTTCTTCGGCCTTGATGATGTTCTTCATGCCGATATCGACCTGCGCCTTCGCGCCCGCTTTCCCGATCGCCAGTTTCAGCATGTGCTGGCAGTATTCGTTCACCCTCTGGCGGGGCGGGTCGGTCAGGGCGTGCAGTTCTTCGGGGTTGGTTTTCGCGCGTTCCTGTATGTATTCGACAAAGGTCGGCATGCCGGCCGGATATTTTCCGGCGGGGAAGAAGTTCAGCGTGCGCGCGCCTGCGTTCAGGTTATGCTCGCGGAAATTGGGGCCTTTGCTGTAGGCGACGCCGCCATGCAACTGCTCGGCATAACGCTCGATCAGCGACAGGTGGACGGGATTATCGGGGGTGATGGCGGGGTCATTCGCGATTTTCACCAGCGTATGCACCAGCATAACGGTGCCGGCCAAGCCGCCGCCGACGATCACGATAGGGGGATTGTTGCTGTCTGACATGAAATAACCCTCTAAAAAACTTTACACCGCAGTTTTAAAGCTGACCTTTGCAACCGCCCGTTGTTTTTGTTTTTCGGGTGGTTGTCCGCGGCCCTCTTTTTGTTTCAAACGGGAGCCTGCGGCGGTTCTTTTTTTTCAATTTCAAGAATCATAACACAACAATCTTTTCATAACAAGAAAAAATGTGGTCTTAGGATACCCCATTTATGAACGGGTATCTTTTGAATTCAGGGGGTTGATGTGTTGCGGTGCAACAATCGAGGTTATCTATAGGGTTGCGCGGTTTTCTGGCGTTTGATGGCAACCGACGGCGCGTCGTTGCGGTATCCGGCGGTCATGGATTCAAATTTATGATCCAGCACCATCTTCACTTCCGAAGAAATCGTCATGGCGCCCAGCGCGTTCGGGCCCAGCTTGCCGCCCGAGATATGTGGCGCGTGCGGATAGGCATAGGCGGTCGTCATCATGTGCCCCGCAACCGGCACGCCGATCACGCTGATGCAGTCAGACGCATTGCCCTGCGCATCCAGCAGCGAGAAATCCTTGCCGACCGCGATGCCTGATTTTGTCCAGTGCGGCTGCGCCTTGCCTTCTTTCAGCAAATCCTGCCAAAGCGGGTCGCTGATCTGTTCGGGCGGCACGGCGTAATTGCTGGTGTTGCCCATCGCGGAAAAGACATAGTCGTACTGCGCGACTTCGGGGCGTTTTTCGGCAGCGTTGAATTGCGCCGCCACCATCGATACATCGCCGGAACCGGGGTTATAGGTCGCGGCCAGTCGGCCGTTTTCGCCGGGGCTGATATCCTTGATCGCGCCGACCGCCACCTTGATCTGGCCGCTTTCGATGCCGTTGCGCACGGTAAGGCCGGTATTGGGCGTCACGCCGACGCGCGACGACGTGATCAGCGCTTCATGGTCGGCGAACAGCGCGGCCAGATCCTTGTGCGGAAATTTCGCGCAGACGTCGGGCACAAAGCGTTCCCAGTAAATCAGGATTTCGGGAGAGGTATAGCCTTGTGATCTCAGGTCGTTGAATTCGCTGACGATGCCGCGCACCAGTTCGGCGGTCGTTTCCGCCTCCAGGAATTTCGGGCGCGATTTGGCAATATCGAGCTGGTCAACCGACCGCGCTTCGCCGCGCATCGCCTGATTGGCAAGGTATTCTTCGGGCGGCGTGTCTTCGTATGTTTTGTGCATCAGCCCGCGGCGCGACATCATGACGATTTCGCCCTTGTAGCCGGAATTGATCATGCGCGCCGCAATATCCATCGCGGTCAGGCCGGTGCCGATGATCAGCGTCCTGGCATCGGGCTCCTTGCAGACTTCGTTGTAAAACGGGTTGGCCTTCGCCGCATAGGGCTGGTCCATGAAGCGCGGATGGTCGGCGACGTTCTGGGCAAAGCGCGGCGCTGCGGCTTCCTGAAATCCGGTCGCAAGGATGGTGTGGCATGAATCGACGCTCGAGCCGTCGCCGAATTCGACGCGCGTGCCGCCTTCGGGCAGCTGTTCGATTTTCGTCGCCTTGCGCAGCGCGATTTCGACATCCGCCTTGCCGCCTACTTTTTCTTTCGCGATGTTTAGCATGTCGGTGATGTA